>JBBQWB010000044.1:0-22514 GCA_038210985.1 Bacteroidales bacterium | reverse complement strand
AAAGTAAACAACATGAAGCACCTAACTAAGGAACAAAGGTATCAAATTAAAGCGTACCTAGATTGTAAAAAATCACAAGCTTTCATTGCAAAAGCTTTGAATGTAAATAAAGCTACAATTTGTAGAGAAATAAAGCGTAATTCAAAAAAACGAGGTTTATATAATCCGAGTTTTGCTCAAGAATTAGCCGAGGAACGTAAAGAACGTTTTGCTAGCAATAGGAAATTTACACCCTCAGTTGAAAAATATGTTAGAAACCAAATAGAACAAGAACAATGGTCTCCAGAGCAAATAGTAGGTTACAGTATGGCTAATAATATTCCCATGGTTAGTCATGAAAGAATATATGCTTTTTTAAGAAAAGATAAATTGAATGGTGGTATTTTGTATAAACAGTTAAGACATAAATTAAAACATCGAAAACGACCTATATCAGGCAAACAAAATACAATTAAAGATAGAGTTTCTATTGATCTCAGAAGCGATGTAATTAACAATAAAGAACGTTTTGGAGATTGGGAAATAGACCTAATTATTGGCAAAGACAGAAGAGGGGCAATTGTTACAATAGTTGAAAGAACTTCTGCCTTTCTTTTAATGAAAAAGTTACCTTATGGTAAAAATGCAGAAGAATTAGCTAGTGTAGTTATTGATATAATGACGCCTTATAAGCTATTTGTGCATTCAATTACTTCTGACAATGGTAAAGAATTTGCAGAACACAAAAAAATATCTAAAAAATTACTCACAGAATTCTTTTTTGCACACCCGTATTCTTCATGGGAAAGAGGTCTAAGCGAATATACTAATAAACTTGTGAGACAATATATTCCGAAAAAATCAATATTCTCCCAATATAATGATAAGGAAATCATGGAGATACAGTATAAAATTAATAGAAGACCAAGAAAAAAAATAAATTATGACAGTCCTAAAAATATATTTTTTAAATTTGTAAACAATAAAGTTGCATTTGCTAGTTGAATCTGCCTTTACCCTTTAAATTATTTAATTAGAAAAAATGATTAATTTTGTTCATTATTTAAAATAATGGAAAAACAATTTACTACCCTGCAAGAACTTTTGCAATATAGTGTCAAAGAGTTTTCATCGAAAGATTCATTGGCTTTTGTTGGAGAAAAACCTTTCACTTATAAACAATTAGGTGAAAAAGTGTCCGAATTCTCTCAGATTTTACATCAAAATAGTATTAAAAAAGGTGATAAAGTTGCAATTTTAGCTTCTAACTCGCCACAATGGGGAATTGCTTATTTTGCTATTGTTTCCATTGGAGCAGTGGTTGTACCACTAATGACTGATTTTTCGACGCATGAACTAGATAATATTCTTATTCATTCCGAAACGAAGGCGATTTTTATTCAGGAACGACTTCGATTAAAAAACATTGAAACAATATCGAAAATTGGAATTCAAATTAATATTGAAATTGGAGAAGTGATATCCGAAATTAAAAATTTCGATTTTTCTTCAAACGAGCATTATCATGTTAAACCGAGCGATTTAGCCGCAATCATATATACTTCGGGCACTACTGGAAAATCCAAGGGTGTTATGCTATCACATCATAATTTGGTTTCGCAAATTAAAATGGTAGCTACTCTTCAACCTGTATTTAGTTCTGATGTTTACCTTTCATTGTTGCCATTATCTCACACCTACGAATGTAGTTTGGGACTTTTAACGTGTGTAATGAGTGGTTGCTCTACATATTACTTAGATAAACCTCCTACAGCAACAGTGTTACTTCCTGCACTTAAAGTGGTGAAACCTACAATGATGCTTACGGTTCCATTAATAATTGAAAAGATTTTTAAAGGCAAAATTTATCCTGAACTTACACAGAATAAGCTTTTCCGTATACTCTACGCAATTCCTTTTATGCGTAAGATAATGCATAAAAAAGCTACTGCCACTTTATATCAAACATTTGGTGGAAATCTTCGGTTCTTTGGAATAGGAGGAGCTAAATTAGATAGAACCGTGGAAAGATTTCTTATTGAGGGAAAAGTTTTTCCCTATGCAATTGGATATGGTTTAACCGAAACAGCACCTCTAATTGCAGGTGTAAATCCAACCATGGTTCATTTACAATCAACTGGTCCAGCTTTACAAGGAGTTGAATTGAAAATAAATAATCCAGATTCAAAAACAGGCGAAGGCGAAATTTGGGCAAGAGGCGAAAATGTGATGCTTGGCTATTATAAAGAACCAGAATTAACGAAGCTTGTTATTACTCCCGATGGTTGGTTTAAAACTGGAGATATTGGTTCATTTGATAAAAATAATCGATTGTACATTAAAAGTCGTTTAAAAAATGTCATTATTGGATCCAATGGCGAAAATATTTATCCCGAAGATATTGAAACAGTAATTAATTCGCATCGTTATGTGAACGAATCAATTGTGTTTGAAAAGAAAGGACGATTGGTTGCTTTAGTTTGTTTTAATATGGAAGATATTGAAACAAATTATATTCAAATGAAAGCTAATTTAAGTCAAAAAGTGGATGATTTTAAAAATAATTTTGATGAAAAAATGGAATCATCTAAAATAGAATTAATGAATTATGTTAATTCTAGAGTTTCAAATGCTTCTAAAATAACATACGTTGTAGCTATAAAATCTGAATTTGAGAAAACCCCAACGCAAAAAATTAAAAGGTTTAAGTACGCAATGAAATAATTTTTCATTGCATAATTTAAGGCATTGCAACAAATCATTCATGTTAACAATCAACGGTTTAGATGAAATATTATAAATGATTATTTTGGGTTAAATAATTGATTTTGGTAACGGTGACTTAAACGTGTTAGGCGTTTTCTTATAAGCATGAATTAATCTTCAGCGACTGCTCCTTCATTTTTAACCATTGGTTTTAAAGCAATTGAAGGAGATGATAAATGTTTGCCTAAATTGTAACTTTCCCATTTTTTATCTACCTCTGTTATAGTTTTATCATTCATAAGGATAACATTGGGCCACTCCCGTTTAAATTCCTTGTTGTGTGCTTTGGAAGTAGCATCTATACATAAAGCTAATTGTTGGTTTTCATTTATTATTTTACAATCAAAACCAGGGTCAATATTTCCCGATAATTGCCATAAAATTAAGTCGAAATTATTGATATCTAACTCTTTATCAAAATATAAAAGGAATTTTACTCCTTTTATTATTCCCATTTCAAGTATGTTGCGGGTAATTTCAAATACATTACATTCTTGTTTCGAGTTTATCCCTATGATTAACAGATTGTTATTGTCGGTTGTAAAGTCGTAATTTATTTCAAATTCGGGATAGGAGGTGTTGAGTTTTTCTTTGTCAATAAAAACATCTTTATTTGTGAATTCTATCTGCGTAGCATCAATTCCAATTTTTCCACTCCTTGCAAAACTTCTACCCGAATGATCGAGAACATCTGCTGGTCCTCGCGAAAATAAAATATCTCTTTCTAAATCAATTTTTGAGATAGCTTCAATAACTTCTTTTGAATTATGAGGATTTACATTTTTAGGAACAATAATCATGATTTTATTAAACATCATTTGTCCTGCTCCCCACAAAGCATTCATTACCGAGTATGCTTGACCTTGGAATGCATCATCAATTTGTACGATTGCCAAATTATGAAAACCACCTTGATATGGTAAATTTATATCCAAAATGTCTGGACAAATAGTCATTTGAATAGGTGCTAAAAAAATACGTTCGGTAGCTTTTCCCATCCATCTGTCCTCTTGCGGAGGAACGCCAACAATGGTAGCAGGATAAACCGCATCGCGTTGATGTGTAATCATGCTTACATGAAATTTTGGGTAATAATCGGCTAAGGAATAATATCCAGAGTGATCGCCAAATGGTCCTTCTAGAACAAAATCTTCTTCTGGGTCAATGTAACCTTCAATCACAAAATCAGCATTAGCAGGCACATAAAGATCATTGCTTAAACATTTTGCCAACTTGACTTTTTCACCTTGTAAAAAACCGGCTAACATATATTCATCAATTCCTTCGGGGAGTGGTGCCGAGGCACAATAAGCAAATATTGGATCGCCGCCAATTGCAATCGACACGGGCATGCGTTCTCCCCTTTTTTTATATAATTCAAAATGACGGGCTCCATCTTTGTGCAAATGCCAATGAATAGCAGTAGTGGTGGAGTCAATTATTTGTATTCGGTACATTCCAACATTTGAAATCCCTGTTTCGGGATTCATGGTGTGAACCATTGGTAACGTGATAAACTTTCCTCCATCAAAAGGCCAGCATTTTAATATTGGAAGTTTCTGTAAATCTGAAATATACATTACTTCTTGCTGGCATAACGCTTTATGTGTAGTTCTGCTAGGCATCCATGAGGATATTTCTTTTAGCATTGGTAATTTTGATAAAATGCCAAAAAACGATTTATTTGGTTTAGTAGCATCAAGCATCATTTTTTTAATTTTGCTACCAATTTCATCTAAATCATTTGTGCCTAAAATTAAATTAATACGCTCTTTTGAGCCATAAGCATTAAGCAAAATAGGAAACTCTGTGCCATTATTTTGTATCAAAATTGCTTTTCCATCGCCCATTTTCACAATTCGATCGTTAATTTCTGTTGCTTCTAATTCGGGCGATACAAATTCTTCGATTATATGAATTTCGTTTAGAAATTTCAATTTGTCAATAAAACTGTTGGTGCTTGTAAATGACATGAGATTGATTTTTTTTACAAATTTACAAATATTTTGCGAAAGAGAGTGTTTGCCTTTAATACCTATTTGCTTGTCCAACTTGGCAGAAATAATAAAAGTTTTTTTTAGATTTTTAATAAATGTTAATTCGCTATGCGGAAAAGTGCTCTTTTTTTCTTTATTTTTATTGATGAGGGGTTCTAAAAATTCTATTTTTTGAGGCGATTAAGATTTTTCGCAGTCTCGATTTAGATTTTGTAAGTTTTCAACGCTATTTTAGGCACTAAGCATAAAGATGAAAGGCGTTGAAATTCAACAAAATATTAATCGGGATGAGGATTTTAATTTTGAAGTTTAACGCTGAAAAATGAATTTTTAGAAGTCCCGTGATATTAATGCCCTCTGGTCAAAATTCATAGGGCTTGTTCGGATTTGCAATCCGAACTTACAGGGGAAAGTGAAAAAACCAGAAAATCTTTATATTTTTGTGATTAAACAAAAAGAGCTGTGTGTGAGAAAATTCCTTTGCATAAATCGTTTATCGGCTTTTTAGAAAAAAAATGAAAAAAATGAAACAACAAAAATTTTCAATAATAAAGAGACTGGAAAGTTTTAAGTTCGCTTTTAATGGATTGAAAATCTTTTTGAAAGAAGAACACAATTCAAGGATACATCTTTTTGCCGCAATTTGTGTTTTGCTTGCTGGATTTATTTTTAAAGTTTCGACTTATGAATGGATCGCAATTGTTTTTTCAATAGGACTTGTGTTTACTCTTGAAATCATTAATTCAGCCATTGAAAATATTGCAGACTTTATTTCACCGGAAAAACATCATAAAATCAAGAAAATTAAGGATTTGTCTGCGGCTGGTGTGCTTATAAGTGCGATAACTGCAATGATTATTGGTTTGATTGTATTTATTCCCAAAATTTTAGAATTATGGTGAAAATTCTTAAAGAAAATAAGAATTGAGCTATAAATTAAGGACTTTTCTAGAAAGTTAGTTCGTTTTTGCAATCCTTGGGTTTGTTCGTTTTTGCAATCCGAATTTACAATCCGAACTTAAAGAAGTAATATAAGGCTTCATAATAGATTTCCTTAGCTTCGCAGTAGTCTATTTGAAATTAAAAAAAAGGAAAATTTACCCAGTTTACACCGTTTTTTAATGTGAAACACTGTGTATTTGCTTTAGCAAACTGCGAAACATTGTGTAAAAAATTTTCAACCTTTCTTTGAAGTAAAACTTTTGCGTTCTTTGGCCGGAAAAACACTATGATTAGTAGTGATGAAAGGTGTAGGATTTCTTTCCTTTTTTAATTTTTTTTCAGGTTCTTCCCAATTAAAAAATCATTTTATTTCAAAAAACAATGTATATTTGCATCGCAATTGCCCAGGTGGTGAAATTGGTAGACACGCTACTTTGAGGGGGTAGTGACCGAACGGTTGTGCAAGTTCGAATCTTGTTCTGGGCACCTAATTTAATTGCAAAATTTTGTTTATAAAAATACGCCCGGATGGTGGAATTGGTAGACACGCTACATTCAGGGTGTAGTAACCCTATGGTTGTGCAAGTTCGAGTCTTGTTCCGGGTACTAATTGTTAAAATTATCCACAAATGAGGCGTTTTAAATATTTTCTTGCTTCATTTATTCTTCTCCTTTTATTTGCGAACATTGGATTCGCTCAACAATTACTGGTTTTTGATAAAACATTTACCTACCCATTTATTGTTGCCGAAAACAATAACCTAAATCCTCGTGTTTTAAAAGTTGTTAATCGCATTAAAAAAATGGATAATCAAAGCGATTTTAGCTTTGCTTTTACCATTGAACTGAAATTTAAAGTTACAAAAGATTATCCCAATAATTATGTTTTAATTTCCGAACTCTTAAAAAAAGATTGCCCAGATGGGGTAAAGTATCGAAATTTTGACATTTGTTCGGAATTTTTCCCTATCGGAGTTAATTTTATCCACGAGCTAATTTGGAACAAAAACAAGCAAAATATTGTTCAAGAAGCCAATCTAAAGCTTCAAAAGAATGTTAAACAAGTTTTCTCATGGATAGATTCAAATTATACACAAATTGAAATCAAACCCAATTTAGAAAGCCTTGTGTATAACCAAGAATGGGAAAATATTATTAACCAAAAGTTAGACTTAATCGACCTTTATTATCAGTCGGATTCCTTGTTTAGCTCATGGGATAGTATCATAAGCTCCATCCGTTTAGAACAAATTGAATTGTTGCCAATCTATGATTTTTTACTGGATGATGTAGAAAAGACAATGGAATATTTTAATAATAAAAACATCCTTTCTATTATTGACCCAAATCAAGAAAATCATAATTCTTTTAAAAATAGAATTACTGAAATAAATATTAAAGCATCTCAAAAAAGACTATTACTTACAGAATACCTGCATTGGATCGACTATCGATTTATCGAAAAAGCACGAAACGATTTAAAAATTAGTAATCCAATGGGTGCTATTTATAATTACTCTAAGGCTTTGGAATACAATCCATTATGTATTCAGGCTTTGTCGGAACTTGCTCGTTTGATGTTGGAACAAAATAATTTAATTGAAGCATCTGGTTTAATAAAAATACTTTTTTCGCGTACTTGGCCTCAAGGAAAAACCTATACTGAATGTCGAAAAGTTGCAAGTGATGTGTATTCTGCAATTCTGAAAAAAGGAAATTTATTACTAAAAGATGAAGAGTTTCATCGAGCCATTGAGGCATTTTCAATTGGATATATTTTTTGCGATAGTATTCGTGAAAATATATGTTCAAACGAATATTATCAGGGCATTATAAAATCTAAATATGGAATTTTACGTTCCTATTTTAACGTTATTAATAAAGCACTTCAAAAGGATTTATTAGAAATAGCGGAAAACTATGCTTACGAAGCTAAAAAATATCAAATTGCAAACCAAAAGGAGATTTCGGATGATACAGAAATTCAGGTAATTGTAGATAAAATTATCTCTAAATATGTTTCAATTTCAATTAGGAATATTGAAAATGGAAAGTTTGAAATTGCCATAAAACAGTTGCAAAGTGCCGACAGTTTAGGACATACATTTAGAGATGATTTTTCGCTGAAATATCTAGATGAATCTCGAAAAAGAGCTTTTAATGGAGCTTTTGCTGTGGCTCTTTCCGAAACACAACTTGCAATAAATAATGGAAACGTGATATTAGCCGATTCGAAGCATCGAAATACAATGAGTTTCTATCATCAACACCCTGAGTGGATTACAGATACTAGTTTGGCATTTTCAGCTTTTTTAGATATTAGAAAACTAGACATTAAAAACAAAATTATTCAAGGGAATAAGTTATATACTCAAGGTCTGTTTTCAAGCTCTTTATCGTTATTACAAGAAGCAAAAACAATAGAAACTACTTACAAAATTCAATCGGATACATTGTTGGATTCGCTACTTTTGGCAATTAGTAAACCAATTGCATTTGAAAAATTAAATAGTGTGAGCATGATGATTTGGCGGAATGAATTACTTGAATCAAAGGTGATAATTGAAGATGTGGAAGCTTTAATTAAAAAATCGAAACTCGAAAATAACCTTGAATTAATGAATTTATTTCATTCGACAAAACGAAAATATGAGTTTCAGGAGTGCGATTATGCAAACACCCGAATTAATTATCTTGAAAATTTTTATACCAAATGTATGTCTTCGCAGTCGTTTAGAAATGCACTTACTGCTTTGGATTCAATTCAGATTATTCAGGTCAATTTTTCAAGATGTATTGAGCATCCCAAAAGTTATCAAGCAGAATATAAGATTGTTAAGCCTGCGGCTATGTATGAATCTTTAATACAAAATTGCGATATAGAATTTAGATTAAAAAATGTAAATCAAGCAATGATTTATTATTTTACTGCCGATTCGGTTTATAATTCTTTTAAAATGAATGAAGTAGGAGTTTTTCAAAAATCATTAAGTTCATTTTTAGATCAATCGCCAGATAATAACTTAATTATTGAAAGTTGTAATTGGTTGTTGAATTCATCTCATTTTGATCAAGTTATTCCATTGCTATCTATTTTAGAAAGGAGTGGTTTTTCTGCCAATAAAACACGAAATATACAAAAAAGTGTTGCTGTAAAATTGCGAAACAAAGATAAACTTGAGCATCCATCTGTAAAATCAAATGATTTACTTAAATTATATCCAGTAAATTCAAAATGGTATTTTATTTTCCGATTGTATTATTCAAAAAATCCTATTACTGCGCTATTCAGTTTTTGATTTTTTTTTTATACGGTTTCACTGTTGTCCGATATAAATTTAGCCATCTGTTGTATAATGTTGTATAGCAGTCACCTAGAGCTTGTATAATTACTCAAACATACTCTAGCAGTCATTCTGATTCGCCACGGCGAAGTCGAAGAAGACTGCAGAATCCCATTTCTTATTCCTTTTCAAAAAAAGCTAGTTCGGATTTGCAATCCAATCCAACATAGCAGTCATTCTGATTCGCCACGGCGAAGTCGAAGAAGACTGTAGAATCCTATTTTTTATCCCTTTTCACAAAGATTTAGTTCGCAGTAGCGATTATATTTGTATGTCAAGGCATTATTAAATCCAGTAATTTATTAAACGATATTTTACGAAAGATTTCCAGCTTTCATATCGACAACAATATTCCTAGAAATCGATATTAGCGTATTTTGCATTTTTTTCGATAAACTCACGACGTGGAGGAACTTCGTCACCCATTAGCATCGAAAAAACGCGATCGGCTTCGGTTGCATTTTCGATAGTTACTTGTCGTAAAGTTCTAAATTCGGGGTTCATAGTTGTGGACCACAATTGTTCGGCGTTCATTTCACCAAGACCTTTGTATCGTTGAACATGAACCGTGCTTTCGTTGCCATTTGTAGCCATTTCGCTAGTAAATTGTGATCGTTGTTCCTCGTTCCAGGCATAACGTTCGTTTTTACCTTTTCGAAGTAAATAGAGTGGAGGAGTAGCAATATAGACATAACCACATTCGATTAACTCGCGCATATATCGGAAAAAGAAAGTTAAAATTAAAGTAGCAATGTGACTTCCATCCACATCCGCATCGGTCATAATAATAACTTTATGATAACGAAGTTTTACAAGGTTTAGGGCTTTGCTATCTTCTTCGGTGCCAATATGAACTCCTAGGGCGGTAAACATGTTTTTTATTTCCTCGCTTTCAAAAATTCGGTGGGGCATAGCTTTTTCAACATTCAAAATTTTACCTCGAAGTGGGAGTATAGCTTGAAATTTTCGATCCCTACCTTGCTTAGCAGTACCACCTGCCGAATCGCCCTCGACGAGATAAATTTCACATAATTCTGGATTTTTTTCACTACAATCTGATAGTTTTCCAGGCAAGCTGTTAGAGCCAAGTACATTTTTACGTTGCACCATTTCACGAGCTTTGCGTGCAGCATGACGAGCAGTGGCAGCTAAAATAACTTTGTTGACAATAATGCGAGCTTCTTTAGGGTTTTCTTCTAAATAATTACCAAGCATTTCGCCTGTCAATATATCCACAACACCCATTACTTCATTATTTCCAAGTTTAGTTTTAGTTTGTCCTTCAAATTGAGGTTCCTGAACTTTAACCGAAATAATGGCAGTTAATCCTTCTCGGAAGTCATCTCCATTGATATCAAATTTTAGATTTTTCAACATGCCTGATTTTTCGGCATATGATTTCAACGTCCGAGTTAATCCACGGCGAAAACCAGCTAAATGTGTTCCACCTTCGTGTGTATTAATGTTATTAACGTATGAGTGAACGTTTTCGGAAAAGGAAGTGTTATATTGCATAACCATTTCCAAAGGAACTCCGTTGCGTTCTCCTTCAATATAGATTGGATTGGGCATTAATTTTTCACGAGTTCCATCTAAATATTCAATAAAATCGACTAAACCTTTTTCTGAAAAATATTGAACGGTTTCAAATTCCCCATCTTCGTTTTTTTCTCTCTCATCGGTTAAGGATAGTTTAATCCCTCTGTTCAAAAAGGATAATTCACGTAAACGAGTAGCCAGAGTTTCGAAATTATATTCGGAAACTTGGAAAATACTACTGTCGGGTTTAAAATAAATGTGAGTTCCAGTAATATTTGATTCGCCAACTACTTTAACATCATATTGAGGAATTCCTTTTTGGTATTCCTGACGAAATTGTTTTCCATCGCGATATACATTTACTATTAATTGTTCGGATAATCCATTTACACAGGATACACCCACGCCGTGTAAACCTCCGGATACTTTATAAGATCCTTTGTCGAATTTTCCTCCAGCATGTAAAACTGTCATAACTACTTCTAATGCCGAACGATTTTCTTTTTCGTGTAAATCGGTGGGAATACCACGTCCATTATCTAAAACGGAGATTGAATTGTCTTCATGTATTCTAACGTCAATTTGGTCACAATATCCAGCCAATGCTTCATCAATTGAGTTGTCCACAACTTCATAAACCAAATGGTGTAATCCCCTATATCCAATATCGCCAATATACATTGCTGGACGCAAACGTACGGCTTCTAATCCTTCTAGTACTTGAATGTTATCAGCTGTGTAAGTCGATACAGGAATGGTGTTTTCTAAGTCTGTCATTTTTAATAAGTTACGGTTTGTTTATTCATCTACAAAAATACAAAAAAAAGTTTGATTAATGAATCATTTGATTGTTATAAATTAGTTATTTTCTAAGAAATAATCGATATTTTTTTTAAATACATTTTGCAACAATTTAAAAACGTTATACATGCTATCGTACAACTTCATTTATGGTTAACTCGGACGCATTTTTATAACAAAATCATTTTTATAATAGAATATTAATAACCCCGCAATGCATTTAGACAAAGTATAATCAAATGCGGAGCTATTAATATTGGATACCTTCGGCGTCGTAATTTAGTATAACTGACCTCAAAATATATTTTCAAGAAAACCAAATTTTAATCAATGTTGATGAAGTCAAAAAAAAACAATGAAAACCAACAAAATCTTGGTCGGAATGACCTAAATTCGTTGCAAGTATAACAGCTTGTCCGACTTTTGGCGGAAAGAAGTTGGCGTTTTCTTGCAGACACTAATAAAAAACAGGCAGTTTCGACTGCCTGTTTTCGTTGTTGTTTACCCCTCTAAAAAGCTATTAATTATTGTTGTTTATTTTTTCTTTTTTAAAGTATCTCCACCAAACGAATAGCTAACACCTATGATAAAATTAAGTCGTTGGGTAGGATATTGATAAAAATAGTAGTTGCGATTTGCCGAAATATTATTAATGTTTACAAATCCCGAAAGTAATTTTGAGTAGCGATATTCAAAACCTAAATTAAAATCAATAGTAGTTTTTATCGATTGATTAATCATGTTTCCTATTTTATCCTTTGTTCGTGCTATACTTCCACTTGTTATCATGCCATCCACTCTAAAAATCATCTTGTTTTGCAAATTATAGTTGGATGTTAGCGAAAATACCATAGATGGTATGTGCCAAGGATTGCTTTCGGTTTTGGTAGAATATTGGAAGTAGGATGTTCTAAGAATAAAGGATAATTTTTCTTCTTTCATAAAAGTAATGAATGCATTTACATTAAATTTTGTGAGTTGGTCGTCAACGGTTGTAAATTGATTCATTAAGGCAGAAGATGTATCGTTGATAAAAAACAACATTCCGTCAACTTGCGAAGTATTCATGTCAATTTTTAAGTCTAATTGCTTGCTAAAACTACTTTGAATTCCTCCATATATTTTATTCTTTTCGTGTTCGTAGGTTAAATTAATAAATGGGCTAATAAAAGGATTTGTTTTAGAAATATCGTGCAAACTGTATCGGTTAATATCTCCATCAAAGCCAGCAAAAATTGAAATTATTTTTGGAACTAAAACTAAGCGAGCTTCGAGGGTGGGGAAGAATAGAAAGTCGGAGGTGTTTCCAGTGCGGGTTCTAACTACTGCTTTAAAACCAACAGATAAATAATACTCCTTGTAAAATGTGGATAAGGAAGGTGAAACTTTAATTAATGTATTGTCTAAAACTCCCAAAGTGTCCATTTTGTTGTTAAAATAGTCGGTTGATAAATCAATATTTAAAGTTTGATTATCGGAAAATTTAAAAAGATTCATCTTTTTAGATATTTTTCCTTCAAAACCACCCATTACTTCGTTTACTTTATAATTGTCGTTAAAATAGTGAGCCTTAATTAAATAGCTTTGTTTCCACGACTTAGGTCGTGTGTTGTTTGTGGAAAAAAGAGTAGAAAACCCATAGTAATTTAGAATATGCTTCAAATCATCGTTTGAATATACAAAAGTTGGGTTTTCGGAGGGAAGAAAACCATAATAATGAACCATGTTCCGCTCATAATCGAGGTTTGATTCGATGGTAACTTTATCGAAAAAGAATTTGCTATATAAATTTGCTTCATTATCGCTATAACCACTATATGCATAATCTTTGATTTTTCCATACGATGATAAATGCTTATAATGAGCTCCTAAAGCGTATTTTGACGAACGAGTGTTGTTTAGAAAAACTTCCAAGTATGGAGTTGTGTAGTTTCCAAATCCAGCTTTAATCAAATTTCGATATAGTTTAGTTAAAGGTTCGCCAGTTACTTTTGCTGGGTTAATCGTCATTGGGCTGTATTCGGTGGTTGCTTTGTAAGGAGAAATGGTGTATTCAAATTTTGGAGCTGGAACCACCGTATCCTTAATGAATGGCTTGTCATTAATTTTAAAAGCATCTGAAATTACAGGATCGAAGCCCGAAACGACGATTACACTTTCGTTGTATCTGTTTGTAGTATCTATTTGTGCCATCATAGAATATGGAATAGCCAACGTTACTAGGATGATTGACAGTCGAGCGATATTCATTTTTATATTGTTTTTTTTCATGACTTTATATTTCAAAAAATAGAAAATACTTATTCTTCTTTATTATCGAAACCTGTTTTGGTTTTATTTTTTTGATCGTTTTCCAGATTTAGGACATATTGGTATTTGTCTGTAGCAATTTTCTTTAAATCTTCTCCTTCATAGCTATCCATTATGCTTTTATAGGTGTGTTTTGCTTGAAATAAATTCCCTTTTTCGACATAAATATCGCCTAATAAAATATACGATTTTGCCAGCCAATATTCGTAGGGAGAACCCAAGCTCAATAAATCAAAAATTCGTTTTTCGGAAGCATCAAAATTCCCTTGTTTAAATTCAATTTCCGAAATTACATAATAGGCTTCGGCAGAAGCTTCATTTTTACTCTTTAAAAGCAATTGACATTCGGACATAGCCACATTATACTGCTGTGTTTGCATTGCCGAGCGTATAATAGTTAAACGACATTCCTCAATAGTGCTTTCCGAAAGTTTGGTTCCTTTTAATAATTCTTGAGCCGCAGTAATTGCTTCGGAGTAATTTTGAAGTATGAAATACGAACGCATCTTACCTGTAATTGCTCCAGTTAGTAATGTTTGATTGCTCGCTACTATTTGTAATCGACTGTAGTATTCGGCAGCTTTAGCATAATTTTTTTGTTGATACAAAATGTCAGCAGAAACTAAAAGAGCTCTTTCCTCATAATTTGATTTTGGAAATTTTTGTAAAAGTGTTTCAAAACTTTCTAGTGTTGCTGGTATATTGCCCGATTTGAACTCACACTCTGCTTTGTAGTAGTATGCTTTTAAGATGAAATAACCTTGAGGAAATTTTTCAATGTAATCCATGGCTCCTTTTTTCGCTTTTTCGCAATCGTTGTCTAAGTATCTGTTTTCAACAACTTTAAAAGTTAATGAATCTTGTTCGGATGAAGATACGGTTGCAGAAGGAATTTGTTTCACATAATTAAAAAATTCATCTACATTATTATTATCCACATAAATATTCCGAATGTTTTTTAAAGCATCTTTAGATTCTTGTGTTCCAGGATATTCTTCCACTACTTTTTTCAAAATACCTATTGCTTTCTCATCTTCTGACATATTATAATAAGCCAAACCAAGTTTTAATTTTGCCGAACGAATATTTTTACTATTAGGAAATTTTTCAATCATTTTTGTATATTCAGCAACGGCTTTATCTAATTCATTTAAAGCAACATAGGTATCTCCAAGTTCATATTGCGATTCGTCCACCCAATTGGATTTAGGATAATTGGTTAGCAATTGAATAATTACATTCTTTTTATCTTGCATTTTTCCGTTTGCGCCATAAGCAATTGCTTTTTGGTAAAGTGCATAATCTACATCTAATACATTGAGCTCAATTGCTTTGTCGTACATCTGAATGGATTGGCTAAATTCCTTTGTAATAAAATAGCAATCACCTGCACGATTATATGCGTCGCTAATTAACTCTTTGGATTGAATATTTTTTGTGTCGGATAAAAATTTTCGATAAGCGGTTAAAGCATTGGCGAAGTTTTTTTGTTTAAACCAACAGTAACCAATTGAATAATATGATTTTGCATACTCAGGCGTGTCGAATGCTCCTTTTGCCAACAAAAATTTATTGTAACTATCAATTGCCTCGTTGTATTTTGCCATTTGATAGTATGCTTCACCTTTCCAATAGTGGTTAAAAGCATTAATTTTGCTGTCGAAATCGTTTTTTAATGATTTGTCGAAATATACAATTGCATTTGCAAAATCGGAATTATTAAAAAGTTCAATACCTCTAAAATGAGAAATTTGTTGGTATGCTTTTAATAATTTATGATTTTTATTTTTTATTTTTTCTAGCGAATTTATTGCTTCTTTATAGTTTTTAGTAGTTTGATAAATAGCTAATAGATATTCGTTTACCTCATCAATTCGATCAGAATTTGGAAATGTGTTTACATATTCTTCAAACGATGAAATGGCACTTTGAAATGGATTGGAAGAAAATTCATACTGAAGTTTGGCATAATTAAAAAGTGATTCTTCGGTAATTTCTATGTCTAAATTCATTTTATAAGCTTCGTAGAAAGCATTGGATGCATATTGTTTTTGCTTTGTTTTTAAGTAACAATCTCCAATAATAAAATAGGCATTTTGGGTAAGAGAATCGGTTTGTTCCGAAACGTTTTTCAAAAAATTTAGGGCTTTATTAAAATCGCCAGTTTGGTAATAGCAATAACCAATAATATAATTATCCGATCTGCTTGGTTTTATTTCTTTGGCTTCCATGTAGTAGTTAAGGTGAGGAATTGCTTCTTTAAATTTATTTTCATTATAATAAGATTCGCCCAATATTCTTTTAATTTCAGGTTTTCTTTTGTCGGAAGATTTTTCAAATAATTCGGGAGCTAAAGCAAAAATTTGATCGTAGTTTTGTTGTAAATAATAAATTTGAATAATGTAATATGGAACAATAGAGCTGTAATACTCATCGTTTTTAAGCGAAGTAAAATCGATTAAAGCTGTTTCTAATAAGCCTTCGGTGTAAGTAATATGAGCATAGTAGTAGGTTGCTTGTGATTTGAATTTGCCATCGACTTTTTTTACATCGAAAAATAGTTTTTTGGCATCACTTAGTTCATTGTTTGAGAAATGGCAGTATGCTTTGCGATATTTAAATTCAATTTGGTCGGAAGCGGTTAAGTCGTATGAGTCAACTTTATATAACTCCTTTAAACTTTTCACATAATTTTTCTTATCAAAATACCATCGAGCTAAGTAAAAATGGGCAAGATTGCTCAAACTTTCTTGATGATATACTTCAATAAATTCCATAAACAGACTTTCGGTATTTTTATGCATTAAATTATAAGCACAAACTGCATAATAAAACTTCGATTGAACGTATATTGGATTCCGATGATCAATATTTGCTGAAAATACGGTATTGAATTTTTTTTGAGCAGCACCAAATTTCTCTTTTTGCATAAGTTCAATACCATCTCGATAGGAGATGTCGGGTTCAAAATAGAAGTAGGTTTTTTGAGAAAATGCCCCTGTTAGTAAGAAAAGTAATATTAAAGTGAGGCTTGATTCTTTTATTATTTTTAACATAGCGTTACAGTTTTTTGTACTAAACGAAATTACTTTAAATAAAAGTATTGGTTTGTTGCATTCCTGATGATTTATTAACAAGGCTTGTTTGATAACCTGAGTTTTGCTTGTAGAAAATTGAAAAGGAGGATTTTGTAACGCGAAAGTGTAAGCCGGATTCTGTTTCCGCCGAAGCGAATGTTTGTCATTTATCTGGAGCAAACGTTGCCATTTGCTTCTATCGACCTACCCTCCAAGATTGGGCGAGCAACCCTCAAGCCTTGGTTTATTTGGTCTTTCATCCCATGAGGTTTACCCAATCGTGCAGTCGCCTGCACAACCCGTGAGCTCTTACCTCCCGTTTTCACCCTTATTCCGATAAATCGGAACGGTTATTTTCTGTGGCACTTTCTGTCGTTTTGTCCTCCATTCAAAACGCCTTCCCGTTAGGAAGCATGGTGCTCTGTGCTGTCCGGACTTTCCTCCGCCAAAAGGCAGCGACAAACCCTAACGCGTTACAATTGCAAAGATACGACTTTTTCGGAACACATCAACAAATCAGCTAATCATCAAATCTGCTAATCCTCACATCCTCACATCAACAAATCAGCTAATCATCTCATCAGCTAATCATCAAATCTGCTAATCCTCACATCTGCTAATCATCTCATCCTCACATCCTCACATCAACAAATCAGCTAATCTGCTAATCCTCACATCAGCTAATCTGCTAATCATCTCATCAATCCACCTTTCTACTTTCTGATTTTTAACTTATTTAATCCAAACTTCAATCGCTCCCGAACCATACTTTTGGGAAGAAGCATCCATATAATGAACATCAGGATAATTGTTTAAAATCTTTTTTAATTCACTTTTGAGTTTTCCAATTCCAACTCCATGAATAAAAACGAGACTTCTAAGTTTCAGTCGAATAGCTTCATCTAAACAGCGTTCAAAATGTTGTAACTGTATTTGTAATATTTGGATTGGGTCTAAATCGCTAGGATTTTCATTGTAAAGCATTGAGTTTTCAATAATGCTTTCAATGTGTAAATCAATTTCAGCAGTGTCGTTGTTTTTCATAAAATTGCTCAATATGCTTTCTTGATGAATTTTTTTTGCAATTTTAACCTCTGGCTGGAAGTCAATCTTTTTTATATCTTCTTGGTTAAAAACTTGAGCTTGTTCTGCAACTACTTCACCAAGTAAATACATTATAGATTTCTCCTGCATAACCGAACTTGCTGTAAAACTGTCCTTTGAAACAAAACGGGATGATTTAACCTGAAACGAAGTGTTTAAAGGAGCAATTGGATTCATGACTTTTTCGTTATGAAACAAAATTTGGATTAATCCATTGTTCCACTCGTTAATTTCTTCTCGTGAAATGGTTGCAATATGATATTTAGAATATGGCGAAATGGAGCCATAGTCAACGCCAATGTATTTTTTATCCTCTTTTAAAAACAAGCTGTAAAGAATATCGCAATGGGTTTTGTTGACAACAAAAATATCGATGTTGTCTTTTAATAGCCATACTTGATCGTGGGGAACGTATGCTAAATATATTCCGTTTTTTGTGATATTTAACGAGGTGAATTTTTGTAATGGAGTCTCTCGTTCAAAATCATCATCAGAAGTATTGTTTTCGGATAATGTATTTGGATTAATTTGAGATTTTGCAATATTAAAATCTTGATTAAAAGCCTTTGAACCTTCTTCGTTTTGAACTGCAGGAATAATTTCGGCGGTGCTAACAGGATATTCAAATCCTTCTTCGATGGCTACATATACCATTGTTGGACTAATAATTTTAGTAATTACACCACCACCCACATCGTTTAAAAATTTAACTTTATCTCCAACTTGGTATTTCATTTTTTATTGTTTTTAATGTTTATTAAGTGCTTGTATTTCACGAATATACATTGCAAGTCCAAATAAATCCATGCCCGCAATTGAGTTTTTGGATGATTGGAAACATTCGCTTTGCAAAAAATCGTGTATAATTGTTTTAATTTTAATATTTGAGGAAGTTCCGATTTTTTCATCCCAAGGAATTAAAAATGAATAGGCTATACATCGGACTCTTAGTTTATTAAATCCCGAAAGTTTAGGCTCAAATTGTATAATTGTATCGCCATCTAATGCCGAATTAAACGTTGGACAACTGCCCGAATATCCTGCAAAAATTCGTTTAGTAAAAGTGTTGTGCATCAAAATCATATCCATATCCGAAAAATAATATTTTCCATCTTTTTCGAGCGAATTAACAATCGTCATTGGAAATATAAATGCTTGAACTCCGTGGCTAATATCATCGTAATCCATTGCATTATAGTCGTTTTTGCATTGAGCAGGACGCCATCCCCAATGTTTCCATATCATGCAACTATCTTCCGTAATTTCAATAACATTGCGTTTTGAATATGGCGGAATTGGCGTTCCACCTGCACAACGTGGCTTATCCAAAGCTACGCTTCGGTATAAACTTGCCAATTGATGAGCTCGGAGTATGTATTTTGAATTTTTGCTTGCAATGCCCATGTAATAATATGTTGCTCCAAAAGCTGATTGGAAATTTAAATGTGCCGGACGGGCTTTTTTGCTGGTAGATGTTTTAAAGCCAATTTTGCTGCCAAACCAATATCGGTCGTAAAAATCGAGTGTTTTTGTGATTTCTTTTTCAAATTTATCCGAAATATTTTTAATGGTTTTTAAATTACTGTCGAGTTTTGATATTGGATTGAGCAAGGAATCGGAAATTTGAAATGAAGAAAATGCAGCGTCCAATTTGTTTACACGATATATAAAGTAGGAGTATGCCCACATTAGCAAGCCATCGTGGTACATTGATGGGTCTTTTCCCCATCGTGGTTCGTCGTTTGGGTTCAAATAATCGCGGCGATATTGCATTATTCCAGTTGAATTTAGCAAAAATCGATTCAAGTATTTTTCATCTTTGGTGTTTTCAAACATAATTAAATCGGCTACTAAAACATACGACATCCCATCGCCATAAATATTTGTTCGATTTGAGAGGTTCGAATCCAAAGGTCGATATCTAATATCCACTAAGCGATAATAAAGACTATCATATAACGAAATAGTAGTTTTCAGTTCCTCGTTTTGCGAAAATAGCAAACTTGCCATAGTCGATAAAATGAAAACCAAAAACAGCCTTTTAAATCCCATAAACAGTAATTGTTTTATTTTGATTAACTTTGTTCATTGACAAAATTACTATTTTTAATGATTGTATTTAGAAAGAAAAACAATAAAGCATGAAATCAACTAGAAGTTTAACATCGGTGTTTTTAGTATTTGTAGTCCTTTTTACTGCTGGTCTTATTATTATTTCTTGTGTCAAAGAAGACGTTATTCCTGAGTTTGTATCTAAAACAACTCCCTATAAATTTAATGTGCCAAATTATTTTCCTACTCATTATAATATTCCTAGCGACAATCCAATGACAGTTGAAGGAGTTCGATTAGGTAGATATTTGTTTTATGACGGGCGATTAAGAGGTTATACTGGTTTTGATCCCGATTCGTTGATGAGTTGTGGAACTTGTCATTTACAAAGTAGGGCATTTGAATGTGGTATCGATCATCCTAAATATATTGATGGAAAGACTTTTGGTGTAACAGGAATTGAAACGCCACATTATATGTTGCCATTAATTAATATTGTTTTTAATTCCGAAGGATATTTTTGGAATGGGTTAATTTGTAAGGAAAATCCGAATATAAAAAGACGCTTACTCGAAGATATTGTGGAAATGGGCATCGTTGCACCGCATGAATTAAATAGTACGACGGATAGAGCAGTTTCTGCGATTTCGAGTATTCCAATGTATTCACCAATGTTTCAAGCTGCGTTTGGCTCTCCAGAAGTTACAATCGAACGTATTGATAAAGCCATTGCACAATTTGTAAGGTCTTTAGTAAGTTGCAATTCGAAATTTGATCGATATTTACGAGGCGAAATTCAATTAAGCGATTCGGAATTAAATGGGTATATTTTATTTACTACCGAAGAGGGTGCGGATTGTTTTCATTGTCATGGTGGAGGTGGAAATCCATTATTTACTACCAATAAGTTTTATAACAATGCAAAGGATAGTGTTTTTAATGATTCCAAAGATAGATACGCATTTACAGGAAATATTATCGACAAAGGTGCATATAAAGCTCCCACACTTCGGAATATCCAACATACAGCACCATACATGCACGATGGAAGATTTAAAACATTAGATGAAGTGATCGATTTTTATAGCGAAGGTTTGGTTAATTCGCCTTATGTTAACTCGTTGATGCATAAAATAGGGCAGGGTGGAGCTCATTTAACTCCACAGCAAAAAGTGGATTTGAAAAGTTTTTTGTTAACCCTCAGCGATGATGATTTTATTACAAATCCTGCATTTTCAAAACCTAGCGATTTGCCATGGTAAAGATTAAATATTTATGGTTATTCCCTTCTTTTTTGTTAAGCTCTTGTTCTCAAATCGAAGTTTCGGAAAATACAACCATTAACCATGTCGCTTTGCACGATTCGGTCAAAGAAGAAATACAAGTTTTAAGCGATGAAGCTAAACCTTCAGATAATCCTTATCAGGACGACTCTTTAATTCGGGCAAATTCTCCAAAAGGAATGATTCGCTCATTTGAAGAATATCTTGACATGATTTCTAAATATCCCAATAAAAGATTAGTCAGATTGTCGGAATATGTTCTTGATGCTAAAATCGATATGCGGTATGCTCATTACGAGAATATTTTTAATAAAGCAATTTATTCAAAAGATGTAGCATTTTTAAACATAAAAGCATGCCAAGCACTTCAAAAAGTGCAAGAAGAAATGCTAAAGGATGGGTTTCGATTGGTTATTTGGGACGCTTATCGACCTTATTCAGTAACCTTATTGTTGTGGGATATTGTTCAGAATTCACGCTATGCTGCAACCCCCGAAAAAGGTTCGCGACACAATAGGGGAATGGCTGTGGATGTTTCTTTCGAGAGCTTAGACGGAGAATATATCGAAATGCCAACCAAGTTTGATGAATGTAAACGTGAATCTTCTCCTTTGTATAATGGAATTCCCAAAGAAGCAAGAAAAAATAGAGATTATTTGATTCAAAAAATGTCGAAACATGGGTTTAAGGTTTTAAATTCCGAATGGTGGCATTTTGATTACAAAGATTGCTGGTCTGTTCCGGTGATGGATATTTCGTTTGAGGAACTGGATAAATAGTGCTTGTAAGAAAACGCCAAACACTTCGTTGTCTTCGTTTTTAAAATACGTCATTTACAAGAGTAAAATCCTGATTTTAAAAAGCTTCAGAACGCCTCGTTTTTGACGTTTTTTACTAAGCACTCTGATTTTACACCTTAAAAAATTTTGAATCTATTTGCTTATTTACCATAAATGATGGTAAATAATCGTTCAATGTTATCAAAATCACTAATTTAATCATTGATACAAGCAAAAACACTCCTTTTTATAAATAGATTCAACTCGAAAAACAACATGTAAACAGCTAATATTCAAAATTTTAAATAGTTTTCGTGCAGACACTAAATAGTCATTTAAATCATTTTCGTTTGCTCGGATTTGCAATCCGAGCTTTATTTTATTTAGTCAGTTTTTTTTGTTCGGATTGTTCCACAATCAGAGTCTCTCGCAGAGGACTCTGATTTTAAGATTTAGTTCACATCAGAGTACCTTGCAGGAGACTTTGACGAGGAATGAAAAACATTAAGCTGCCCTTTCATGGCGAAGTTTTTTTCTCTCA
>JBBQWB010000043.1:0-22710 GCA_038210985.1 Bacteroidales bacterium | reverse complement strand
GGAATCCTCATCGAACACATTTTTCGCAAAATTATTGGCAATTAAACCAATTTCTCTCTTCCCTTCAATTAGATAATGCTTGTCCATATTGATAAAAACACGACCAATTAAGTATCCAATATCATTTATCCTATTATATTTAAACGAGTCGGCTAGAAAATTATAAATATTAATTATACCACAGTAAGATCTATTTACATTTTCCTTGATATAAGGTGTTTTCATTATTTCGTGAGCACGTGGAAATTCAAAAATATTGGTATGCATCATAAAAACCAAAACATCACCTGCAAATTTTAGTTGAAATTCATGGACATTTTTTTCCGAAAACTCAACATGTACTCTTTCATTTTCTGCAGCATGTTCAGCTCTCCAAACCTCCTCAAACAGCTGTGCTTGACGTTTTAAAACATTAAAAGATTCAATCGTATTTCTAAAAACATCTTGCTTAAGATTGCCTTTTTCGATTAATGCCTTTACTGTTATTTCTTGCTCCTTTTTTATTTCTTCAGTCATAGTATAAATATTAATCTTACAAATTTAATTTTTTTTTCGATTTTACGAAAAGAAATGACTGTTTTTAATATTTTTTTTTTGTAGAAACGAAATGTTTTTAATGTTTAAAAGAAAACTCAGTGTTTGATAAGAAAACGTCAAATTCGAGGCTTTCGCAACTACGAATTTGGCGTTTTCTTACAAGCACTATTTAATGTGTATGGCACAATTGATACCATCCATAGCCGAAGAAGTAATCCCTCCAGCATATCCAGCACCTTCGCCACATGGAAATAAGTTTTTTATTTGAGGATGACAATATGTATCCTTGTCGCGAGGAATTCTCACTGGTGAAGAAGTGCGTGATTCAAGTCCAATTAAAACGGCTTCGGATGAATTGATGCCTTTAATTTTTTGATCGAACTGACGCAATCCCTCAGCCAAACAACGGCTTATAAATGGCGGAAGGATGTTCCACAAGTTGGTGCTTTCCAAACCAGGATTATAAGTAGAATTGGGGAGATTTACAGAGGTTTTTTGTTGAAGAAAATCCACAACTTTTTGAGCTGGAGCTTTTAAAAATGGATGATTGTTCCATAATTTTTCTTCATAAAAACGTTGAAACGATAGTCCTTTTAGCGACTTATCTTTTTCAAAATCGACCACATCCTTTTCCGAAACAGCAACTACTATTCCCGAATTGGCATACTCCGAATTTCGTCTGGAATTCGACATTCCGTTTACCACAAACTGTCCGATGTGCGTTGAAGCAGGAACTACAATTCCACCCGGACACATGCAAAAGGAAAAAACACCACGATTTTCTACGGTAGTTGCCAAATGATATTCGGCAGGAGGTAAGTTCGGGTTTTGCTTTAAATCGCCATACTGGGCTTTATCCACCATTATTTGTGGCAATTCAATACGAACACCCATTGCAAAATCTTTCGACTCTAAAACTATGTTTTTTGCGTAAAGAAGTTGATATATTTCGGAACATGAATTCCCAGTGGCTAAAATGTATGAAGTTGCATCGAATTTCGTCCCATTTTGATCAATCATAGAATTAATTTCTCCATTTATCAAAATTAAATCTACAATTCGGGTATTAAAATAGAATTCTCCGCCACAATCTATAATAAATTGACGCATGTTTTGGATAATGGAGGGTAATTTATCGGTTCCAATATGAGGATGAGTGTCCACTAATATATCCTTAGAAGCACCAAATTGGACAAATCCCTTCAATACTTTCGAGATATCGCCTTTTTTGGTCGATCGAGTATAAAGTTTTCCATCGGTATAGGTTCCGGCCCCACCTTCGCCAAAACACCAATTAGATTCCTGATTTAATTCAACTCCACGATTTAAAGCAGAAACATCTTTTTTCCGATCTTCTACTTTTTTCCCTCGTTCAATTAAAACTGGTTTTAATCCCTTTTCAATCAGTTTCAAAGCCGCAAATAAACCAGCAGGGCCTGCTCCTATTATAATAACCGATGGCTTATTTTTTACGTTGTTTGCACAAAATGCAATAACATCTTCTTGTAATGGCATTGGCTCATCTATCCAAACATCGTAAATTAAACGATAAACTACAATCGATTGTCGAGCATCAAGCGAACGTTTAACCAGTTCAAACCCTTGAATTTTAGCTTTGTAGCCTATTTTTTTAGCAATTGCAGAATGGACAGATGAGACATCATCCATTTTAGCAGGTCTCAAAGTAATTTCGATGCGATTTATCATGATTTATTCAAACAAAAACGAAATTTGCATATTTTTCGCTGTCAGTCGTTCGATGCTATTTGAGAACAAATTGCCCTCACGAACAATTAAGTCGTTAAATCCATAAGCCATTTTAAACTCTACTGCAAATTTAAAATAGGTTAAATAAAAATCGGCACCCACACCAGCATGAAACGAGTAATCGTCGCTTTTAAGTTTTACATAAATCTCGTCTTTACTTTGTTGCTTTTTTTTAGCTTGAGATGCTAAATCTAAACTGTATTCAAGTCCTGCTATAACATACAAACGAGTGTTATTCATTCGAGATGATTTAAACTTAACATAAACTGGAAAGTCGATATATGTGGATTCAATCTTTTTTTTGACCGTATGAAAAATTGTATCTTGATATTTAATTGTATAGTTTAGAACTCTATCACCAAACGACAAAGTTGGTATAAATCGTAAATCAAAATGATCCCCAATTCTTAAATTTGAAATAACGCCCAAATTAAACCCACTCATTGGCGTTGATTCAACAACCATCAGAGAATCGTATGGACGAAGATTGGAAACTGGTTTTACTGCAAAATCAAATTGATTAAAAGCCAATAAAAAACCAAAATGATACTTTTTTAAATCATATTTCGGCAAATTCTTATTCCCTCTTTGCGAAAAAACAGCAAAACTTAATAAAGCAAATACAATTAGTAGAAATTTATTTTTAAACATACATAAATCAATTTATTACCTTTAACGACTTTTGTGCTTTTTTATTATATCTTTCAACAAGTCGTTCAAATTTCTTATCAATCAAAAAATCAGACATCTGTGCTTGTGTTTTAAATCCCCGATATAAGGTTGCAATTCCAAAACTTAGTGAAGTGAAATTTGTTTGTAAAAACCCACAATCATTCATCATTTTTACAAATTTTTCATCTTGATCAAATTGTTCAATTGATTGAGGTAAATAGCTATATACTTTTGCTTTACGACTTATTATATTAGCCAAAAAAGGCATAATTTTCGAGAGATAAAATCGATATACTTTACCAAATAAACTATTGGGGATGGTTAATTCTAAAATATGCAAAGTCCCATTTTTCTTCAACACTCTTCGAATTTCGTTTAATGCTTTAACAGGATTATTAAAATTCCGAATTCCAAAAGCAATGGTTATAACGTCAAAAGTTTCGTCGGAAAATGGAATATTTTCGGAATCCGCATTTATAAACGAAATTTTTTCTTTTAAAGGATGTTTATTTGCTTTTTTCTTAGCAACATTCAGCATTAAATCCGAAATATCCATTCCAATTATAGTGGAAGGATTTTTTTTTGCCAAATAAAAAACCATGTCACCTGTTCCAGTAGCAATGTCTAAGCAATTAAAATTGGGTTTAATTTTAATTGAGTTGATGGTTTTTTTCCGCCAAGTTTTATCAATGCCCAACGAAAAAAAATGTCCAATAAAATCGTATTTACCAGCTATTGAATTAAACATCTTAGAGATGTTATTTTTCGATTTATCTAATGGTTTCATTAGACAGTTAAGATACAAATTGACTCGTTCATCAGCTTCAATTTATTAACTGGAACCACTCCTATTTCTTCACACACAAGTCCGCCGGCAATATTGGCTAAAGCAGCTGTTTCATCTGGACGAAGCCCCGAAGCATGACACAATGCAGCTACGCTAACAACTGTATCGCCAGCACCCGACACATCCGAAACGTTTCGCAAATGAGCAGGAATTATTTTATGAATAATTGCATCTTGGCTTTCATCTTTCCACGAAACAAGGATTCCTCGCTCCGACAATGTTGCCATAACAATTTCGACTTGATTGGCATGAATAAAATCTTCTACAAGTTTAAATAGTTCTTTATTATTTTCAACATTTATTTCTGCTCTGGTTCCTTCGGATAATTCTTTTAAATTTGGTTTAAAAATGGTTGCTTTTTTATATGAATTAAAATTTTTCTTTTTTGGGTCAACCACTACAGGTATATCTAAAATTCGTGCTTTGAAAATTATTTTTTCTATTAATTCTTCGGATATAACCCCTTTGTCGTAATCTTCAAAAATTATCACGTCAATTACCTCATTTTCAATTAAATGCTCAATTTCATCGTAAAGCTGAATAAAATCGTTTTTATTTAACGGATTTGTTAGTTCTTCATCCACGCGTAACAATTGAGTTTTATTTCCAATTATTCTGAATTTAGTAGTGGTAATTCGATTGTTACTTTTAATAATTCCTCGTGTAGTTAATCCAACTTTTTGAACACTTTCCAAAAACTCATTTCCTTTTTGGTCGTTGCCAATTACAGAACATAAAATTGCTTCGGCTCCTAGTGCTTGAACGTTTAATGCAACATTAGCTGCTCCACCAGGGCGATTGTCTCTATTGGTAAGCGAAACTACTGGCACGGGTGCCTCGGGCGAAATTCTATCCACAGTACCAAAAAGGTAAGCATCCACCATTACATCTCCTATCACTAATACTCGTTTATTTGTAAATGCCTTAAAGAGCTTTTCGATGGTTTTTTTTGTCATTTCAATTTTTTTTACAAAAGTACAATTTTATAAAAACGATTGCAAAAAAAGAAATAATAAAAAAGCTTGCTCCAAAATTGGAACAAGCCTTTTTTTCAATTATTAAAGATTCTTTTTATTCTGTTGGCGTATTGATTTTACCTGTATTTGCTTTTCGTTTTTCACGAGCTTCTTTTAACAACTCTTTTTTAAAGTCGGTTTCAGCCTGCTTAATTTTTGCTACTTTAGCAACTGGAAGTATCTTTTTATATTTTAATACTGCTTCTTTATGCAAGTTTTGAATGGCAGTTTGATGGTTATCTTGTTTAACAATCAAATCTTCGGCTTCTTTTTCGCTTAAATCATTCCATTTTTTGTCCATTAGCGGTTTCATCTCTTTTCTAAAAGTAACTCGAAAATCTTTTTCTTTGTCTTTCGTTTCCTTGTAAACTTTTTTAAATTGCTCTGCTTCGGTAGCGTTCATTTCTAAATATTTGACAATAAAGTCAACTCTTTTATTTTCAACTTCAATACTTTTTTCTTTAAGTCTCTGATTCTTGTTTATTGGTCTGTCTCCTTTTTGAGCAACAACTGTCATACTTAATATGGAAAATGCAATGATGCAAAATACTGACACAAATCTTTTTGTTTTCATGATTTTTGATTTTAAATGTTGTTAAATAATACCAATAATTCCTCATCGTTTAAATCCATCGAAGTTGACCAATCAATAATTTCATCGTAGGACAAATCGCGACTAGTTAAATCGCTTGAGTAATTGATTTTTTGTTCTGAATTATGTTTAAATTTCAGTCCGGAATCTGCAATTAAAACATTTTTACCCGATTTTATCGTATCCGAAGACTTGGATAAGTTTGTATTTTGATGAATTTTTACAGCAGCAAAAATAAATGCAATCACAATCACAGCTGCTATTGAAGAATACTTAACCCATGCGGATAAAATCCTTTTTGATTTTGACTTTTGGTTGGTTTTAATAACGTCCATCAATTTTTCGGTGAAGTTGTCAAAATAACCATCTGGGGTTTTAAAAGGATGATTTTGTTCGTTTGGAGTTTTCATTTTAAAAAGGAATTATGTTGTTTTGACCGTATGATTATTTAAAAGTTTAATCCTTTAATAAATATTTTTTTATTTTCTCGGCAGCATGATGATAAGATGCTTTTACTGCACCAGTTGACAGACTAAGCTGGTCGGCAATATCATCAAAAGGAGTTTCATCGTAATATCTCATGGTGAAAACCATTCGCTGGCGAGGTGGAATATTTAGCAATGCTTTTTGAAACTCTTTTTCAATTTCATCTCCCGAAAATTCGCTAGGCGAAAAAGCTCGTTCAATCATTAAATCATTATCGCTAAATATGTTTTTCGATGTTTTTCGAGCATTTGCAAAATTTATTATTTCGTTTGTAGTAATTCTGAAAATCCATGATGAAAGTTTTGAATCGCCTCGGAAATTAGAAATTCCTTTCCAAATTTTAATAAAAACAGTTTGGGTAACATCGTCGGCATCCTCATGAACAATTAAATTTCGGCGAGCTTGCCAATACACTTGTTTTTTATATTTATCCACCAATATACGAAAGCCGAACTCCTTATGGTGTTCGGCTTTTATCCTATTCAAAATTTCCTTATCGGAATTACTTTCTAAGGATAGATTTTTTGGCAAATTTGATGATATTTTCGGTTGTAAGTCCATATTTTTCCATTAATTGAGCTGGTGTGCCACTTTCGCCATAAGAATCATCTACCGCCACGTATTCAATTGGAATAGGATAATTTAGTGCAGCAAGTTGTGCAATTGAATCGCCTAATCCACCATTAAATAAGTGTTCTTCGGCAACCACAGCACATTTGGTTTTACCAACGGAGTTTAAGACTGCTGTTTTATCCAAAGGTTTAATGGTGTGAATATTTATTACTTCGGCATCAATTCCTAATTGCTCTAATTCATAAGTAGCCTCAAGTGCATGCCAAACCATATGTCCGGTAGCAAAAATGGAAACATCCTTACCTTCTTTCAATAAAATTGCTTTTCCAATTTCGAACGGAGCATTTGCAGGAGTGAAATTTGGAACAACTGGACGTCCAAAACGCAAATAAACAGGACCAACATAATCGGCAATTGCTAGTGTTGCAGCTTTGGTTTGGTTAAAATCGCATGTATTTATCACCACCATATTTGGCAACATTTTCATTAAACCAATGTCTTCCATAATTTGATGTGTAGCACCATCTTCGCCTAGTGTTATACCAGCGTGCGAAGCACAAATTTTCACATTTTTATTGGAATAAGCAACTACTTGACGAATTTGATCATACACTCTACCGCTTGAAAAATTTGCAAAAGTTCCGGTAAAAGGTATTTTGCCGCCAATTGTTAAACCAGCAGCTATACCAATCATATTGGCTTCGGCAATACCAATTTGAAAAAATCGTTCAGGATACTTTTTTATAAAAGCGTCCATTTTTAGTGAACCTATTAAATCGGCACACAAAGCCACCACATTTGGGTTTTTATCACCTAATTCAGAAAGTCCTTCACCAAATCCCGAGCGGGTATCTTTTAAATCATTACAAACTGGCTTTTCCATTTATTTTTATTTTATTAATCTTGAAAAATATTTATTTTAATTGTTTTGGTTGATTCAATTACAAAATCTTTAATTTTCGTATCGGTAGAAATTGTTGAGTATTTTGAACGAAAAACTACCCTGTAATTTCCAGGCTGAAGCATTAATTTTTGAGATTTTTCATTTTCTCTCAAATTACAAACCCATTCCATTTTACCATCTTTACGAATAACAAACAAACTTCCTGAGCCAATTTCGGACATACTAAAATCTACAAAACCTGGTTCTGGAATTTCAACTTTCGTAGTCTGACTTTGTTTAATTTGAATATCCTTTATATGAATGCGTGGCAAACAAAGCACTTCGGCATCAAATTTTTGAGTTAAATAAATGTCATCTTGGGTAAAATATTGCACGTTTAAGGTGTTCATATCGCCTGCTTTACGCACAATGATAGGAACACTTTTGTATTTTGTATTTTTGTCGGGAGTAATAAAAACCAGTTTGCCTTGCGGAGTATGAGCAGGAATTATTGTATGTTTTCCAGAAGTAAGACTTATTGTATCAGATGTTACTTGTGGCAGGGTATAAACCGTTGCTTTGTAAATTGGAATTGGATCTAATATTAATGTATCGGGAAAACCTTTGCTATTCATGGTATGTACAAAAGTATAATATGGAGCTCCAGATAAACCATCCGACAAAGTAAAAACGGTGTTTGTTTCTGTTGCTTTATTTTTTTCGTCCAAAAGATTAACTTGAGCGGTAGTTTTATTTAAAGTATACGAAATGACAATATTTAATGCTTCCCGAAATTTCTTTTCGGTGGAACCGTCAAAATATGTCCCCATACAATTAAATGAAATATCGAAATCTACTCCCACTCCTATTACAAATGGCTTAAGGATGATTCCTTTTTTTTGTAATGCCAATGAAACAGCACAAGGATCGCCTCCACACTCTTCAATTCCATCGGTAATTAAAATGACGATATTTCGACAATTATTGCAAGGTGGAAAATCATTGGCACATGCTTCGAGCGAAAGAGCAATTGGCGTTGTTCCTCTCGGAGTAAGCGTTTTTAGACGATGTTTTATTTTAGCAACACTATTAAACGATAAAGGCACTTCTAAACGGGTATCGTTGCAATCTTGAGGAGGAAAATCCTTTTGATGTCCAAATACACGAAGACCTAGTTGCAAATCGGGATAAGTTTCTAAACTATCCAGCATTTCGATGAGAATCATTTGAGCAATTTTCATTTTTACATCGCTTTGCCATCTTCCAAACATGCTTTTTGAAGCATCGAAAATGAAAAGAATTCGAGTAATGCTTTTTTCATCCTGCGATACAGGTGTTTTTGGTTGCACCTGTGCCATTAAATTTGCATTTGAGCAAATAAAAACCAAAAAAAATAAAATTATCGAAATCCTTTTAATCATTCTAACTAAAGTTGGTTTAAAACCATGTTAAACATATTAATAATCGCCCAATGTTTCTTCCAATTGTGATAATGCATCCGCTAACTGTTCGTTATTTGGAGCCGAACCATGCCATTTATGCGTTCCCATCATAAAATCGACGCCACAGCCCATTTCGGTGTGCATTAAAATAGCAACTGGAATCCCCTTACCCGTATGTGTTTTCGCAAATTTCAATTGTTCGATAACATCTTGCATATTGTTCCCTTGCATTTCAATTGTTTTCCATCCAAATGCTTCAAATTTAGCTTTTAAATTACCTAAGGATAAAACCACATCGGTTGGACCATCAATTTGTTTCATATTGTAATCAACGGTTAGAATTAAATTATCCACTTTTTTAGCAGCGGCATACATTAATGCTTCCCAAATCTGTCCTTCCTGCAACTCACCATCGCCAGTTAACACATAAACCAATTTATCATCCTTGTTCATTTTTTTTGCCAAGGCAGCACCAATAGCAACCGAAACTCCTTGTCCTAACGAACCCGAAGCAATTCTAATTCCTTCCAAATGTTCGGCGGGCGTTGGATGACCTTGCAAACGAGTACCCAATTTTCGGAATGTAGCTAATTCCGAAACAGGAAAAAACCCACTGTGTGCTAAAACGCTATAAAAAAGCGGAGAAATATGTCCGTTGGATAAAAAGAAAATATCTTGATTTTTCCCATCCATATCAAAATGTTTGGGGTCATGCTCTAAAATTTCAAAATATAATGCAGTCATATAATCGGCACAACCTAACGAGCCTCCTGGATGTCCAGATTTTACAGCATGCACCATACGAACTATATCTCTACGAACTTGCGAAGCAATTTGTTCCAACTCTTGAATTCTATTCATATTTTGTTTTTTTTGACAAAAATAATTCTTTTTGCTCAAAATCTGTTTGCAATATGTTCTAATCTTTCAACAATTGGTTAACAATGAAAATTATTTAACATACTTTTCTGGGTTGTCAATAATGTATTGTTTTATACGCAAATATGATTCGGGGTTTCGGATTATATGGTCATAATAATCGTGTTGCCAATTGGTTTGACCAGGCGTATTTCGTAAAATATTGATTTGTTTGGACGTTAACATTTGAAATTTACCCAATATTTTTGGAATTATCATTCGACGGCGCATTGCACGGTATTGTTTTAATTGATCGTCACGTAGGGAAAATTCATGTAGGGAAAATTCATGTAGGGAAAATTCACGTAGGGAAAATTCATGTAGGGAAAATTCATGTAGGGAAAATTCATGTAGGGAAAATTCATGAATTTTCCCTACATGATTAACGCCACAATCATTATCCCCAACCAATGAAACCCCGTTATCATAATTCCAATCGCCCAATTCAATTAACAAATGAACGTGATCGGGCATAATTATCCATTCGTCCAATATTACGCGTTTATGGTATTTGGACATTTCCAATAATTCGAATTTCACAATTTCACCAAATTCCGATAAAATCATGATACCGTTTTCAATCCTGCCAAACAAATTTTGCCTATTGTCTGAACATATCGTAATATAATATTTCCCAGGTGATGAATAATTCCAATACACCAATCGATTGGGGGTGTCTTTGTATTTCCGTGTGGAAGATGTCATAAATATTAATTTCAGGCAATAATAAGAAAAATTAATGATTTTTTTTGCAACATTGAAATCCAACAATCAAAATAAAATATAAAACAGAGTATGCATTATATCATTTTCAACTAGTTAAATTTTGTAAATTATTACAGTTCGCTCGAACAAAAATTACAAAAAAGCATTATTATTCTTATCTTTGAAAAAAAAATCATGATGAAATATATTATATCTCTATTTTTATTAGCATTAACTATTTCATTTCAAACGATGGCTCAAGTTTCGTTTCCTTTGATAAGTAGCCCCAAAGCAATCGATACAGTTAAAGTAAATCCGACACAATTTAGCTTAACTGCAGGTGCATTTGTAATGGGAAATAAAAATAATGCATACTACGGTTCGTATGTTATGCCTATGGTTCGACTAAATTCTGACAAACGATTTTCGTACGGATTTGGTGCAAGTATTTCTACTTCAAATTTTAATTCTGGTATTGTAAATTCAAATATTGAAAAATCCTCACTATTAATCCAACCAAGAATAAATAATACTGTTTTTGTATTTGGCAGTTATCAAGTAAGTGATAAAATTCAAGTAAATGGTTCGTTATATCAACAAATTAATCCAAATGCAATTCCATCCGGCAACTTGAATTACCAAAATCAATCGAATCGTGGAATGAATTTAAACATTGTGTATAAAGCAAGTGAAAACTCATCTTTTCAGTTTGATTTTCAATATTCGAATGGGAATCAAGGCTTATATCCTTTCAATCCAAGCATTGGAAGTGGTGTAAATCACGTTCCAAATAATTATTTTTCTCCATTTAGATAAATCCATAACAAACAAATATCCTTATGAAATTTAAATTTTTATCCCTACTATCTCTGAGTGCAGTTTTGGCATTTAGTTCATGTAATTCAAATAAAACCAGCGATGTTTCAAATGAAAACACAGAAGCAAGCTCAAACAACGTGGAAGCAAACACCGAAACTGCTGTTCCAAAACTCACTGCTGCCGACGAAGGAAAAGTTCAGCAAATAGGAAATGATGTTTTTTTAAATTCGATACATAACTACAAAACCACTCCAAATTGGAAACTTTTAAGCCCAATTCCTGTGGTAATAGATTTTTACGCAAATTGGTGTAAACCCTGCAAAATGATTGCTCCTATAATGGAGGAATTAGCAAAAGAATATAAAGGAAGAATTCATTTTGTTAAAGTAGATACCGATATTGAAGGTGAACTTGCTCGCCAATTTCAAATTCAAGGTATTCCTGCAATAATGTTTTGTCCGGTTGATGGCGAACCCGAAATGTCGGTTGGAGCAATGGATAAAGCTACCTATTTAAAAATGATTAAGGATAAATTCAAATTATAAATTTACCCAAATTACGGTAAGGGCTTGACTTTTAAACACTTTGCTCTAAACCATGAAGGGGGTGTTGAAAATCAGATAATTAAAATATATTTTTTACCACAAACCATGAAGGTAAGTGATAAAAATGGGATAAAACTAAGTGAGTTTTATCCCATTTTTTCAAACGATTCCGATGAATATGTTTTGTTTGAATCGATGTAAAAGGATGTTTTATCGTGATTATCGAAAGGACTTGATTTTTGAAATAACCGTTTGATAAGTCCTAGTAGAGTTAATAAAATAAAATAGAAAACTGTCGCAAAAATCGTAAATAAAACCATTGTAATGGCTTTAAGGATTTTCTTTGTAGCAACATCCAAATAATGAGCTGTGATTGGAATAATTATGGAAATAAAAGAAATGCCCAACGAAATGTATAACAATATATATTGATTGCTCAATAAAAAAGCAATTAATAATCCATTGCACAAGGACAAAACCGCTAAATAATCTTTCACTTTTTGCAAATTCATCTTCTTAAAATAATGTGTAAACAAATGGAGCTGTGGTGGTTGATGTGCCAAAAAGAATCAGTAAAGTCAATAATAAAATTACGATTACTGCAGGAATAAGCCACCATTTTTTACGTTCCATTAAAAATCTCCAATATTCTTTTAAAAAATCCATATCTAATCTTTTTTAAAGTTTCGTTTCCAATTAAACTGTTGATTATCTTTTTGTTCCGTCTTAATAAACAGATAGTTTTCGATTACTAAAGCATCCATTTCGGTTTGCATAAAACAACGATAAGCATCCTCGGGAGAGCAAACTATTGGTTCGCCTCTGACATTAAAGCTAGTATTTACGAGCATGGATGTACCTGTTATTTTCTTAACTTCTTGAAGTAAATCCCAATATTTTGGATTTGTATTTATTGAAACGCTATGCACACGAGCCGAAAAATCGATGTGAGTTATGGCTTGAAAATCGGAACGAACATGCGTTAATTGTTCAATAGGATCAAGTTTAGAATAATTTTCGGGCAAGGATTTTCTGTACTGATTTTTCAGCCAAGCAATAAGAATCATATAAGGTGATTTCTGCGATATTTCAAAAATATCATTTAAATCTTCTTCGCAAATGGAAGGAGCAAATGGACGAAATCCTTCCCTAAATTTTATTTTCAAATTAAGCTTTGATTGCATTGCAACATCCGAAGCATCGGCTAAAATACTGCGATTTCCTAGAGCACGAGGACCAAATTCCATCCGTCCTTGAAACCATCCCACCACATTACCTGAATGAATTAATTGAGCTACTTTTGAGCACAAAACTTGATGAGAATCAAATGTTTCAAAAACCGCTTTAAACTGATTTTGCAATTTTAATATTTCTTTTTTTGAAAATTCAGGACCCAAATAGGTTCCTTTCATTGCATCCCCCTGAAAAGGAATATATTGTTTTTTAAAATGTAGATAATACGCAGCCAATGCACAGCCTAAAGCACCACCAGCATCACCCGAAGCAGGCTGAATGTATATTTTTTTAAACAAGTTTTCCTTTAACAATTTTCCGTTTGCCACACAATTTAGAGCAACACCTCCCGAAAGGCATAAATAATCCGAATTGGTTATTCGTTTTGCTTCATGAGCCAATTTAATTACAATTTCCTCGGTTACCGTTTGAATTGCCAACGCTAAATTGCAATGGGCTTTAGTTGGTGAAGAGTCAGGTTTTAAACATTTTATCTCGAAAAGTTTTTCCCATTTCGAATCGCTTATCGTTCGTAAACTGTATGAATATTTAAAATACTTGTCATTTAGTTGAAACGAACCATCTTCTTTTATTGAAATAAGATTCGTTTTAATTTTATCAATATAACTTTTGGTTTGCTCGGCGTTTGGGTCGCCATAAGGAGCCAATCCCATAAGTTTATACTCGCCACTATTTATTTTAAATCCCAAAAAATAGGTAAAAGCCGAATAAAGCAATCCTAATGAATTTGGAAAATGAATTTCCTTTAAAGAAGTAATTTCTCCGTTAACGGAATGATGAATCCCGGTGGTTGTCCACTCTCCTACTCCATCAATAGTTAAAACAGCGGCATTGCTAAATCCAGAGGGATAAAAAGCCGAAGCGGCATGCGATAAATGATGTTCGCTAAACAGAATTTTCAACTTTTTTTTATCGAAACTATCGATTTTTTTTAGCTCGTTTAAAATTATGCTTTTTGTATTTAATTTACTGCCAAGCCAAACTGGCATAGCTTTTAAAAAGGAAATTAAACTTTTGGGAACGTAATGAAGGTTGGTTTCTAAAATTCGTTCAAATTTCAAAAAAGGCTTGTCGTAAAAAACAACCGCATCTAAATCATCAATAGATAAATGTGCAAGACTCAAACAGAATTTAATCGAATTTTCGGGAAAGGAATCATCGTTTTTTTTTCGGGTAAAACGTTCTTCTTGAGCAGCGGCAATAATTTCGCCATCCGAAATTAAACAAGCTGCCGAATCGTGATAAAAAGCCGAAATTCCTAAAATATACATGGATTAAAAATATTGACGAATTTCTTTTTTCAGAATTTCTAAAGCTTTATCTGATGGAGTTGACTGCTCATCCGCCGTCATTTCGATGATTTTAGTAGCCAATTGTGCCGCTTGTCCCTCGGGAGCTAATTGACCAGTAGCCAAATTAATTATTTTTATATTTTCTTCTTTAGCAGCTTTTATTGCTTCCCACGAAGAAGTTGAAATATACATTTGTTGGGATAAATTATGGTCAAACTCACTACGTATAGTGGAAACTAATAACATTTGAAATTGTGCGTTATTTAGTCCAGCATTTTGAATTCGAATAACCATATTTGTAATATTAATGCGTTCAAGATAGAGCGTTAATCGTTCAAAAGCTTGCAATCGGATAGGAATTGTGGCTGTTTTCGAGTCCATTTTATATTGCAAGGTTCGTTTTTTATCTTCCACATCTAAAAATATCTTCATCACATAATAAGCAGTAAAAAAAACTACTATTGAAGGCAGAACGTATTTTAAAATTTCGAGAATTGTATCCATAATCTTTTTTTCGCAAAGATAAGAAAAAAGAAATGTTATAGAAAATTTATAAATTGAAACGTTTTTGCAATAAAAAACAAATTATTACAGATAAAACTGTTGCTATTTTATCGGACATCAATGATTTTTTATTTCCTATTTATTGCTTGTAAGAAAATTTTCAAAAATAACGCTGTTATACCGAAACAGTTTCTGTACGAATTAAATTCGAATAATCTCTTTTGCACTCTAACAGAAACTCTCTTGGCATAAACCTTTCTAAAACTAAATTATCACATGAAATAATTTGATTAAAGAAAGCTAATATCGGTTTTATAGACGGCTACTATTGGCCCGTACTTCTCTTTCCAGATTATTAATTCGTTCCTTATTATTGCAATTATCGACCATCCCTCCAATTAAAAACAAATCGATTATCCAACCAATTCCAAAAAGCTGACCAGTTAAAAGATACAAAATCCCAGTACCGATTTTACCCAAATAAAATCGATGCATCGAAATACCTCCCAAAAAAAACCACAATAAATAAGCTACTAATTTTGATTTCATTGTCAATATTTTAGTGTTAAATAATTATTCCCCATTTAGCTGAAAAACCATAATGCCACAATATAAAGGCAATTATAATAATAGATAAGACTATTAAAATTGGCACAATTGGACTTTTCTTTTTCGTATATGGATCGTTGAAATTTAGTTTAGAGTTTTGTGGAAGTTTTGCCAAATGAGTTAATGTTGCTCCAAAAGCGATATTAATAGTAGCTTTTGCATTAATTGCCCATCCATTTGCATCTAAAACTGGTGCTAAATTTCGTTTGCGTAATTTTAACCAAGCTAAAATCATGGAAGGACCAGAAATAGCTAAAATAATTCCCAAAAATGCCAATGGCATTTTCCACCAAGTAAGTAGCAAAAATCCACCTACAATAGAAGCTAGTACCGAACCAATTGCACCAAAAGCTAATCCAATGGCTGCAAATATACCGGCAAATTTTGCAATATCAAAAGGTGCTGGTTTTGCAGGTTCGACATTAGCTGGAGCAATAGCCCCAACACTTTGTGATTTTACCGTTTCAGCCAAATGCGAATCGGCTTTAACTGTTGCACCTTCCACTTTGGAAGTAGTTGATGCATTCACTTCTTGATCTTTAGAAGAAGCAAACTTTTCAATTTGCTTAGAAATAAATTTCGACACTTTGCGATATGGCATCCAAAAAGATTGACGAATACTAATTGGATTTTCAATAATTTTAACAATTGTTGCATCCCAGTCTAATCCGCTATTGTCGTAAAATATAGCATTTCTTCCAATTACTAAATTATCCACATCTCCATCGGTAAAAGCAGCAACAATGGTCATTTTTTCATTTTTAGATTTCGAAAAACAATCAAAATAAACCAAGCAAATACCACTCGAAGCAGCCATGGAATTGTGCTTTGTCATATCGCTTACTTTTATACATAAATCGCAACTTCGTTGGTCGAAAAACAAATTACCTGCTTGAAAAACAGCTTGAGATTTTGGAGCATAAAAGTCGGAAAAAGTTACAAAATTCTTCAATAAGGTAAAAATATCTACATAATAACGTGCTAGCTTATCTACCAAAATAATATTATTTGCCTCATTTTCGACCAATAAATCTTCATTTACTAATTCTACGATTTTATCGAATTTTTGTTGGTTAATAATTTCAACAATTCGCTCAATACCTAATTGTTCGATATTGTTTTCTGGCTTTTCCGATTTCCAATTAATGAAATCAAGGAACTTTCCATTTAACTCTTCCCAATCTTTTTCGCTTAATTCTGTTTTATTTATTTCTGTTGAATCATAAACAATTTGTTTAAGTTTCAATATTTTATTTTTCCAACTAGGATTTATTGCTTTTTCAAATGATAATGGCTGATTTACAATAATTTTAGCCAATGGCAAACGTTCTATTTCTTCCATTTCGGAAGTAATATCTTTATGGTTTATTAATTCCATGCGAGCCGAAAGCGAATTAAGGGCTAGAGCAGATTCGGGGTCATATTCGGCTAAACTACAACGTATAAAATAATCGTCAATTTTAGGTTTTAAAACACTTATTAATTCGAAAACCTCTTCGGTTGAATCTCCAAAAGGTAAAATATTGTTTTGCGGTGCTTTGGTTTTTAAATACCAATTATTATAGGCTTCGCACAAATTCACAAATGTTTCCAACAATTCCTTTGTAATACCCTCTTTACCACTTCGGTCGGTTAATGAGCCAACGCATAAAATAATATCGTTTATTAGTTTTTTTAAATCTTCATCGTCGGTTGCATCTTCTGTTACAATTCCGTCTCCATTAAATTTTGTATTTAAAAATATGGCAACGGTGTCGGAAGTTTCGGTAACCATAATTTCTTGTGCGTCGGCTTTATCGATATTGACAAGGATTTGTTTTGCAGATGCCAAAAGAGATAGTCCTAATTCAGTATCTACATTTATGGAAGATAATGGCAAGGAAGTGTTTTTTTGAAGCAATTCATCCGGATTTTTAATCAATGAAGTAATCCATTTTACTGCTTCTAAAATTTCGGGCACTCTTAATTTTCCATCTTTGTCGGAATCAATCAATTCCAGTGTTTTATAATCGATTTCCAAACCGTGCACAGGGCAGCTTAATGCAGTCCATAATTTTTGATCTAATTCATCGAGGTGTAACATGTCGGATCCAGATTCGATGTTTACACGATTTACGCCACCAACACGCGAAAATTGCCAAATATGCTTTGATTCTTCCATTTTCATTTAGTATTTATTAAATCCATGTTTTTGCAAATTTAATCGTTTTATTTTAATTATCAATAAACGTGTTTTATTACATATTGTCATATTGAAATACTTTGTGTTTGTTGTAAATATTTTCAAAAAAAAAGTCCACAGATTTACACAGTTTTTTCCTGTAAAACACTGTTTAATAAATTATTTGCGTTTTTTTTTGCGGTAAAATAATTATCGTTTACCCCAGCGATTTGTCATTCCGAGACTTCATACAAAAATTTGGAAATAAAGGGTTAATGACATTAGGAGAATTTACCGACCTTTGCAACTTCACATACACAGTTTAGCCGAGTTCCGAATAGTGCTTTTTGCCTGCTTCCGAGTGTGGCTCCAAATGATAGAGAAATAAAGTATGGTACTTCTTTTATAGAATGTCCGCATGGTAGTCTGTCAATCTTAAAAGCTGTTCATTTGGGTGTATGTTTTTTGTATAATTAAAAACAAAAATTTTATGGAAAAAATTAGAGAAAATTGTGCTGGCATTGATATTGGTGCCGCAATCGTATTTACTTCTGTGGAAGGACAGCCAGATATTGGTAATTTCTAAGGGTTCAATCACCAGTTAAGGTTTCGACGAGCTCAATCACCAGTTAAGAATTCGACGAGCGAACTCGGTGGTAGAGACTGTCGGAACCTCCGAGTAGAAAGAAAAATAAAAAAAAATAGAATTTTCACAATTCGATAAGCCAATCAACATCTATGAAAATTTATTTTACCTTTAGAGCTAGTTCGGATTGCAAATCCGAACAAACTCCATTGGTATAATAGATTCCTCAATTCACTACGTTTCGTTCGGAATGACAATGCTATGGCGTTTTAAGGAGGATTTAGAGAGGGTTGAAAGAGGCGACTTTGCCGCCTCTTTCAACCCTCTCTAAATCCTATAACCTATTGACAATAATGTCATTCCGAACGCAGTGAGGAATCTTTAATAATAATTATTTGTTTTTTGCAATTTTGCAGAATGCTAAACAAGTATTTTGTTAATAAAAAAGGCTGTCCTTTTATTTTAAGACAGCCTCTTTTTAAAAAAACATTATAACCTTAATTTTTCACCATTTTAAACGATTGTACTTTCCCTGATTTTTCTATTACACGAACCAAGTACATTCCTTGTCGTAAGAAATCCAATTGTATCACTTTATTTCCTTGAATTAGAGTGTTTTCGGAATAGACTTTATCGCCAACTGAGTTGTGAATTTCGACTAAACAATTATCGTCGATTACTCCCTGAATGGTAATATTATCCTTAAATGGGTTTGGAACAATAACAATTTCCTGAGTGTTACTGCAATTTAGAGCTTTCGTATCAAAAATTGTAATTTTTCCATCGTAATCGGTTTGGGTTAAACGGTAATATGCAAGTCCGTCCGATTTGTTTTCATCCATAATGAAATATTCCATTAAAGAATTACTATTTCCCGAACCAGCCACTTTAGAAACTTCGATAAAATTCAAGCCATCTGTGCTTCTTTCAACAGTGAAATAATTATTATTCTGTTCACTAGCGGTTATCCATCTAATAAATGCATTATTGCCCCTGCAAGTTGCTTCAAAAGATAATAACTCAATTGGCAATGGATTGCTTTTGGTTTTTGTTCCAAAGGAAATTGGACTGTACGAAGAGAAAGGTACTGTTGAAGTGATTGAACCTGAATTTATGCTACCGGTGGCGGTTCCGCCTTTATTTTGCCAACAAGGAGTGGCTTCATCATAATGAGCTACGGTTAAATTTGGCAAATCTAAAATTCCACTAGTTGTGCTACTCCAATACAATGTAACATCAGGATGAGAAACATCACTGGTCAGCAACCAATATTCCACTCCACTAGTATGATTTAGACCTGAGTATAGACACATATTAGAATCTGGCAAGTTATGAGGACTTGCGGAGTACTTGTATTTTGCAGTAATGATTGATTCACTAATTGGTGCTGCAATTGCACATGGTCCCCAAGCACCGTCTTCGCCAAGAGCAAAATTAAATGCCGAAGTTCCGATTTTAGAAATTTTGCCATTTACATAGCTATTTGCATTGCCAATGTTTGAGGTGGCTATATTCCCATAACTAAGAGAGCCTGAGCCAGTGTAATAAACCACACCATCCGTAAATATACAATCTCTTTTAATCGTCATAGGTTCGCTTAAATTTATATCGGAATTACCAGCTGTTGTGTTATTGAATGTTACCCAGTTGAATGCACTTCCGCCAGCTTGAATTTCTTGTTGAGCAGTCCCATCAAAAATAATCTTGCTTCCACCAGTAGTTGCTAATGTGCCTTTATTAACCCAATTGCCTCTAATAGAAAGAGAACCACCTTGGTGAAGTAATGAGGCGCCATTATTTATTGTTATATCTCCATTAATTTTCACATTACCATAAAAATCTGAATTTTCAGGCATTCGAACAATTCTGTTATCACTAATAATAACATTATTAAAATACACTTCGCTCACTGATAATGAGATTTCGAATTTATCCAAATTTACTGCAGGACTTCCATCAAAAATAACAGTGCCACCACTTCCCAAGAATGAAGAAAATTGCGTTACCTTAAAATTAGAGCCAACATACAAAGTACCACCTGACATATTCATTCTTCCTTTTACAGTAGTTCCATCAAAGGCAGAAAACAAATTAAATATTCCACAATCAATAATACCAGAAGTCATATTAACTGTAGCTCCTTTGTAAATACCAAATTGGACAGGTGCATTTATTCTGCCTGAACCCATATTCACAATTACATCGTTATCTTCAGCAGTAACATTTGTCGGAATTGCAATGAATTTATTGACACAATCAAGGGTAAATGAATTGGTGTTAAAAGTGCCTTTGTTTACTTCCACGTCATTACAAGTGAAAGAATTACTCATCGAAACAATTGCAGACGGGTTATCTTTTTTAATATAAATATTATTAAAAGAGATATCTGTTTTAGTGGCAATATTTGAATTACTACTACCAAAAAAGTTTATTCGATTAGGCCAGTTTATTTTATTCGTCACATTGGCGTCAACACTATTCCAGTTTCTACCAATATAAATATCTTGGAAATTCATTTCAAAGTCTTTTGTAAAGGTGATATCATTATATACTCTCGGTCCACTTAGCCTAACGCTGTCTCCTGAAATCAATAAATTATAAAAGCCTCCTCCTAAAGGAATTCCTTCACCTATAGGATTTCCAACACCTTGAGCATAATTCATTCTATCCCCACCCAATTCAACAGTTCCCGTTCCGTAATTAAACACGCCAAAGATAGGATTGCAATACCAACCTTCAGTTACTTTAAGATGAGAATTAACGCCCATTGATAGTTCTGTGAAAATAGAAATTTTCTTACAATTTACAGAATGATTGTTAGGAATAGAAGCATGGTTTGAAGCACATGGTGGATATTTAATGAAATAAACTACATCGCTACTTGTTGGAGGATTAGCTGCAACTGTATATTTATAATCAGTTCCTAAAACCAACCAGTTTGAAGCAGTTTCCCATTCTGTATCTGTGTTTCCAGACCAAATAAACTCACCACCGTGTAAAATATACACATAGTTTTCTACAATAGAAGATACTGGTGGGTTATTTACAGTAATAGTAACCGTATTAGAAGTGGCTGTTCCACAACCAATATCTAAAGCTGAATATAGGCATCTAAAATTGGTGGTAGACATTAGTGCATTAGTGGTGTATGTTGAACTGTTGGTTCCAACATTTACCCAAGAAGTGCCGTTATAATACTGCCATTGATAACTTCCTGTTTCTGTTATACCAGAAAGAGATGTACTCAAATTGGTTGTTAATCCACAACATATAGTGGTTTCTCCAGATGCAGATAAAGGATTAAATATGGCTGTCCATGAGTATGTCGTCACACTTGAAATATCGCATCCACAACCATCGCAATTCTTTCGTATTTCAATTGTATTTGTTCCCAATGAGGCAATCATAGGGCTGGGCGAAGTCGTCCATAAACCACCATTATATGAATATTCGGTATTGCAATCTCCTGTACCTCCACCATGACCTGCAACTCCAGTAAGAGTAAGAGTTTCTCCGGCACATACGATTGCAAAATCGGGTGATTTAGTTGCTGTGGGAGCACCTGGGTCAGGAATTACATAAACATTAACCTTATTGCTCGTAACATTACCACATCCATTAGAAACAACACAATGGTATTTATCATAGGAATTAACTGTAACTGCATAAGTTGATGAGGTGGCACCGCTTATTGCTACATTGGCTTTGTACCATTGATATGTAAGTAATGGGGTTCCGCCTGTTGCAGCTACGCTAAGATTAAAAGAACCACCGGTACAAATAATTCCTTCAATTGGCTGAGTTGTAATTGTAGGATTAATAACTACGCTGTAACTTGATCCTTCTCCATAAGCATCACAAGCAGTAGAACTTAAAACATACAAACGATATTGATGTGTGCTTAGAGCCGTAGTGCCTGAAATAGTTAAACTTGTTGAATTTGAACCAGAATAAGTTGTTCCAGAAGGTGTTCCGTCAATAACATTTGCCCATAAAATACCATTATAATACTGCCATTGATAGGATAATGTTCCAGTACCGCTAACAACAGAACTTGCTACTGTTGATCCTCCTGAACAAATTGTAGGATTTGTATATGTTGGAGCACCTACACTCGGATTCGGGTTAACAACTACAATGTCAGAACCTTCAGTTCCCCAACAGCCTTCTGTAGATTGAGATCTGAAATAATACGTTCCACTTGCTGAAACCGATTCTGAAGAAGATGCTGTTGTAGTACTTGTTCCTCCACTTGTAGTTCCTTGCCAGTATATTGTGCCACCAGTTCCACTGCTTGCAGTTAATGTCATTGAACCACCACATTGTGTTCCGCCACCACTGACTGTGACTGCAGTTGGTATTGGATTTATAGTTACAGTTGCTGAGCCTTCAGTTCCCCAACAACCTCCTGCAGCTTGAGATCTAAAATAATATATTCCACTTGTAGAAACAGATTCTGAAGAAGATGCTGTTGCTGTAATTGTACCGCCACTTGTAGTTCC
>JBBQWB010000042.1:0-22742 GCA_038210985.1 Bacteroidales bacterium | reverse complement strand
CAGCAACGAATTTAGCGAGTTCCGAATTAGATTTTGTACGTTTTCATTTGCTTTCACCCTTGAGAGCTGGGGCAAAAAAAAAATGAAAACCAACAAAATCTTGGTCGGAATGACCTAAATTCGTTGCAAGTATAACAGCTTTTCCGACCTTTGGCGGAAAGAAATTGGTGTTTTCTTGCAGACACTAAATATCAACATCCATTTGGTTTTTTGTTGGAGATGGAATGTTTTTCTTTTTCATGCGATAATTTAAAGCTAATAAAACACCGTTCCAAGCTTTATTACAAGCCATGCGAACATATTTAGCATCAGAATAGTTGCCAACTTTACCTGCTTTTTCGCTTAATGTAGTTTTAGCATTATCAATATCCCTTAGTGATTTGATAATGGAATTTTCGGTTTTGTTTTTTACAGCAACCATGACAAATATTTATTATTATTTTTTTGCAGTAGGCAAAATATTTAATTGCTTACAAATAGCCAAACACAACATGTTGTCAATTTCTTTATGACGTGGCACCGATGTCTTTTTATTATTAATTGTATTCATCCAAATAGAATGATTACCACCTTCACGAACTAATATACAACTGGAAGTTTTTAAATGTTTTTCAAAGTCAGTTTGTTTCATTGAGCAAACAATAATTTACGTTTTAATATTTTGCGTTCACCATATTGCTTTAGTAATTGTTCTTTTTGATAATCTAACAATAATTTTAATGCATCAATGAGATTTTCCGTTAATTCATCAATTGTTTTACCCTGCGATAATGCTTCGGGATATTCTTGTATTTGTCCCACATAATAACCGTTTTCGCCTTTTTCGATAAGCATGGTTAATTCCATCTTTTTCATTTTATATGGTATTTGAAAATATTAATACAAAAATACTAATTTAATTGAGACATAACTTTTTCTCAAAAATCAACCTAAAAGATGTAAAAATCCCCAATTATTCAATATACAATGAATAATTGGGGATTTTATTGAAAATGAATTTTTATTTAACTGGAATATTTTTCAATGTTTCCACTAAAAATTCCCAGAATAATTGAACGGTTTCAACATTTACTTTTTCGTCTGGAGAGTGAGGAAAGCGAATGGTTGGACCAAACGAAATCATATCCCATTTTGGATAAATATTTCCTAAAAGTCCACATTCTAATCCAGCATGAATAGCTTTAATTTCAGGAATTTTACCTGTCATTTTTTCAAAAACTCCGAGCATTGTTTTCAAGATTGGAGAGTTTGGATTTGGTTTCCAGCCAGGATATGCACCGTCAAATTCGACTTTGGCGCCTGCCATTTCAAAAACTGCTTTCATCATATTTGAAAGGTCGTCTTTTGCACTATCAACAGAACTACGAAGTAAGCAATTAACCGTCATTTTGCCTTTATCGGATTTTATAATTGCAAGATTGCTAGATGTTTCAACCAATCCAACCATTGCATCGCTCATACGAATAACTCCATTTGGACAAGCATAAACTGCTTTGATAAAGTTGTTTGCATTTTTTGCGTCAATAATAGATTTAGGCATGGTAGAAGGTTCGATTTTTATTTTCATATCGGGTTCGGTTTCCGAAAGTTCTGCTGAAATTAAATCAAAAAGTTCAAAAATTGTTTGTTTAATATTTTCCGAAGATCCTTTAGGGGCAACAAAAGTTGCAAAAGCTTCGCGGGGAATAGCGTTGCGTAAACTGCCACCTTCAATTTCGGCAAGATGTAGTTCTACTTTTTCCTGAAGAGCTGTAAGTAAACGAATGATAAGTTTATTGGCATTTCCTCTGCCCAACACGATGTCCATTCCCGAGTGTCCGCCTTTTAAGCCGGTAATACTTAGTTTGTATGCATCCATGTTTGCTGGAACAGCTTCTTCTTTATATGAAAAAGTAAATGTGCCATCTAATCCACCTGCACAACCAACATATAATTCGCCATAATCTTCCGAGTCGAGATTAAGAAGAATGTCGCCTTTTAAAACATTTCCATCAAGTCCAAAAGCACCAGTCATTCCAGTTTCTTCGTCGGTAGTTATCAAAACTTCAATTGGTCCGTGAGCGATGTCTTTCGATTTCAAAACTGCCATTCCAGCTGCCACGCCAATGCCATTATCGGCACCAAGTGTTGTTCCGTTAGCACGAATCCATCCATCTTCACCAATTATTGTTTCGATAGAATCGGTTTCAAAATTATGATTTTTATCCGAATTTTTTTGCGGAACCATGTCCATATGTCCTTGAAGGACAATGCCTTTTCTGTTTTCCATTCCCGGAGTAGCGGGTTTGCGAATAATTACGTTACCAATGCTGTCAACAATGGTTTCGAGATTGAGACTTTTGCCATAATCCACAAAAAATTGACGAATTTTTTCTTCATGTTTAGATGGATGTGGGATTTGTGTGATTGAATAAAAGCTTTCCCACAAAAGATTTGGTTTTAGATTTTTGATTTCTGCTCCCATGATATTTTTTGATTAAGTGATTTAATTATTTTTCGATAAATGTACAAATTATTTTAAAAATGAGAGGTGTAAATTGTCTTAATAATTTAAAAAATTATTATTTAGTGACTGTCTATAAAGTTCGATAACAGCGTTATTTTTGAAATAAAATTTAAGCCATTACGATAAGAAAATAATAGATAATTAACGACTTCCACCCTTTAGATACTATGATTAAATCCAAATTTTTTTTCATTTATTTTTTATTTTTTTGTTGAATTATCGATTTCATAAAATAATCAGCTATATTTGTAGCGAACAAAAGAAGACTACAGTCGATTCGTTGAACTGATGTCTATCTACTACGGGGCTTTATGCCTCGTTTTTTTATTAGCTACGCATGATGAACAAAGAAGAACTTCGTCTCATCGTTACCTAATGTATGTTATTCCCACACATATTGTGGATTGTATGCTTCATTTTTCTTCCATAGGACAAATATTAAAATTAATAATTTTTGCATCCCTGCAACAATGCCTTTCATCTTTATAGTTGGATTTCATTCTTTTATTCGTTCATATAATTCCATTATTTTTCATTGTGATTAGTCGCAGAAAGAGCAGGCATATAAAGACATTGACGAATTCGAGCGTTTCCTTTTTTCGATATTTTTGTTTGCCCTTTGAATTTTCCAGAGTCTTTAAAAGTAACATCTAATCCAGCGTAGCTTACCACTTGTCGAATGTTGTTAAAAATCTCAAAACCATTTGTTTCACAAAGTATTGTAATTACGGTAATGATTTTAACCCCTTTTATTTTAGTAATATTTTCAATGCGTTTTTTTCAATTCAATATCAGAATCTACCAATTTTAATATCTCTGATTCTATAATATCAATCTGCTTTTTGTAAAAATCAATTTGTGCATTTTTGATATTTAGAACACTTTGTTCTTTCTCATGAGCATGATTCATTGCATGAAGTTGGCACATCGCTCTGGATTTCTCTTTTTTCATTGACAATAATTCCTTAGCCAAATCGCGTATTATCTTAAAATCTTTTGACATCGGCTTCCAGTTGTCCATAGTCCTTTCAATGCCATACTGAGCAATAATTGTGGCATCAACTTTATCGGTCTTTGTTTTTAAATTGTGACTTTTAGCAAAATGCATTATTTTATTTGCTAAAATAACATGAACATTTTTACTCTTAGAATATAAAAAATATGCAAGATTTTCATGATAGCAGCCAGTAGCTTCCATTACATAATGTTCACTTTCATTTAATTTAATTCTAATTGAAACCCATTCAATTAACTCTTGAAAACCTTTGTAATTGTTTTTAAAAGTTTTACTTCCTTTAATTTTCAAAGAATCATCTGCGTGTTTTTCTTTAAAACAAACATGAAAATCATCCATAGAAATGTTGATTCCAATAACAAATTTTATTTTTTCCATATTAATTATTTTATGAAAAGAAAATCTCTTCAACGTCTTTTCTCGTAAATATATACTGAATATAAGCAACTTGGCTTATTTCTTAGATACTATCCAGTCTCAAAAGAGAAAAAACATGGGTGCAAAATCTAAAGGACGATATACATTTCTGTTATCAAGGGCTGTCTGCTATTCCCATGCTTTTCTTTTCTATTATGATCTCAAAATTAATTTATAAATTCACTAATTACAATTATTTTGCAAACATACGAGGGCTGGGGCAATGAAGGCGTTGAAAACATACAAAATCTAATTCGGAACTCACTAAATTCGTTGCTGCGAAAACCTTCCTGAAAGCAGGCAGACCTCGAATTTGATATTTTCTTATCAAGCATAGAGTTTTCATACAAGCACTAATTTAGATTATTTCAGCCCTTTTGTTTGATAATCATTGGATAAAGCATTTAGGAACTTAAAAATTGACTACTTTTACCAAAATAATTTTAAAATGGTAGAAATAGGAAAAGTAAACCAGCTTTCGGTTGTAAAATTTGTAGATTTTGGGCTCTATCTGGATGGTTTTGAAAAGGGCGAAATATTATTGCCACAAAATGTAGTTCCCGATGGTGTGGAGGTTGGAGATATATTGGATGTTTTTATTTACACCGATTCGGAAGACAGAATAATTGCAACTACCGAACATCCGTTTGCAAAAGTTGGAGAATTTGCAATGCTACGTTGCGTGGATGTTTCAAAGGTTGGAGCTTTTTTAGATTGGGGTTTATACAAGGATTTATTTGTTCCTTTTCGAGAACAAAAAATGAAAATGATTGCCGGAAGGTCGTATTTGGTTTATGTTTATTTAGATATGGAATCGGATAGGGTAGTGGCATCGGCAAAAATTGATAAATATTTGGATCGCTCTATTCCAGAATATAATCCTGGCGATGAGGTTAAAGTAGTTATTGCCGACAAAACCGACATTGGTTATAAAGCAATTGTGGAACATGCTTTTTGGGGGGTTTTGTATGATAACGAGGTGTTTGCGCCATTAAATAAAGGCGAAATAATGACCGTTTATGTGAAAAAAGTTCGCGAGGATGATAAGATAGACCTTACACTTCATCGATATGGTTATCGAAAAGTGGAAGATACTTTGCAATTGATTTTAACCAGATTGGAACAACAAGGTGGTGAAATTAGATTGTCGGATAAATCATCGCCCGAAGATATTTACGCAGCATTCGGAATTAGTAAAAAAACTTTTAAACAAGCCATAGGCTCATTGTTTAAACAACGATTAATTGAAATTACCGAAACCAGCATCAAAAAGAGGAATAAACATGAATAACAAGCAAAATGAAAAAATGCTAACTCCAAAATCAAACGATAAGCGTGCAAAATATATTATTGATGAAACTATCGACTTAATGTCGTTTTTACAGAAAACGTTTCCTGAAAAAAGTCGGAATGCAGTTAAATCGTATTTAGTTCACCGACAAGTATATGTGAACAATCAGATAATAACTCAATTTAATTATACTTTAAAACCAGGTTTTGAGGTTTTAATTTCGTCATCAAAAATTCCTACAACTAAAAGTTTTGATGGCTTATCCATTGTTTATGAAGACGAATATATCATTGTAATTGATAAAAATTCGGGTTTGCTTTCCATTGCTACTTCTAGCGAAAAGGAGATGACCGCATACAGTCAGTTGCGAAATTATGTGAAGCAATTGAGCGAAAAAAATAAACTTTTTGTATTACACAGATTAGATAAAGAAACTTCGGGAGTGATGATGTTTGCCAAATCGGCTGAAATTCAGGAGGAAATGCAACGAAATTGGCAAAGGTATGTTACAAAGCGAACTTACGTTGCTGTTTTAGAAGGTTGCTTAAAAGAGGATGAGGGGACTTTTTCAAGTTATTTAACCGAAGACAGAACTTCGCACAAAGTTGAAAGTCATGAGCAACGTCATGGACGTGAAGCCATTACACATTTTAAGGTGTTGAAAAAAAACGAAAAATATTCGATGGTTGAATTTAAACTGGATACTGGACGTAAAAACCAAATTCGGGTTCATGCTCAATCGATGGGACATCCAATTATTGGAGATAAAAAATACGGTGGAAAACCTTCGCCAATAGGACGATTGGGATTACATGCGAATATATTAGAGTTTATTCATCCAGTTTTAAAAACAACTATGCTTTTTAAAAGTCCAATACCTTTTAAAATGAATTTTAAATAAATTTCCAGCATTGCTAATTTTCAAAACTTTTATCCAAAATCGAAAGGGAGGGTTTTAAAAATTAAATAATTAGAGTTGAGTTTTTAATATCTTTAGAAAATAAAAGATTGAAAAATATTGAAAACTTATTGGATAGTATTTGTTTTTTTATTTTCTTTGGTAATAAATTACATCTAAATTTATAGGTTTTATGAAAATAAAAGTTTTTTCAAAGGATAAAATTTGGCTGATTTCAAATTCATTATTCTGTTTTATATCCACATTTATTTTTATTAAAGGAGTCATTGGTTTTTCAAGATTTGTTGTCATGCGTTATTTTGATGCATGGGTAAATCTGGATAATTTTGATGTGATTTGTTTAAATGGAAAATATGCTGAAATTTGGAACCGAAGCAGTGTTATATCTATGTATGGTATTGGTTTTATTGCAGGATTAATTTTGGTTTTTTTAGCGTATTATTTTTTTAAGGAATACAAATCGAAAAGAGGACTGTTAAAGCTTTGGTTTATTTGGCTTTATCTTATATCGGTGAACCAATCCATAGGAATTATTATTAGAGATATTCCACTTAAACGGGATATGTATCACGCATTAAACTGGATGTTATTTCCAGGTGAACTACTGGTCGGAATGATTGTGTTATCTGCATTGGTAATTATTGTTATTCATGCATTTAGTGCTCGAAAATTTTTGCGTTTAGCAACTTCTAAAAGCGATATAAAGGAAAACTATAACCGCAGAGTTTTTTATTTTCAATTGGTAACTATTCCAGGATTAATTGGTTCTGCTTTCATCCTACAGCTACACTTTGGCGATATTAGAGATTATGAAGTAATAGAGTTGATTTTATTAAATATATCTCTAATTATTCCGTATTTTTTATTTATGAAAGGTGAAATGCCGAAAAAAATCAGAATTTTAAGAGATGAAAAAACGGATATTAGAAGTGTTCCAATAATTGTTTTATCCGCTTTGTTTATAGCTGTATTCTTTATTGTTAAGTTTATTTATTTTTAGTAGCGAATATTATATTAATGTGGTTTTGAAATGGAAATATCGAAAACAAAGAAAGAGAAAATTTGGTTTATTCTAAATTCGACCTTTTGTTTTTTATCTGCTTATATATTAGTTAAAGCAATTGTAGATGCTTCACGCTTTATAGTTATGCGTCACTTTAAAGGATGGGTTCATCTAATAAATTTCGATTTATTTTGTTTAAACGGCGAAGAATCAAATATTTGGACTCAAACTAGCGTTATTTCCATTTACGGGGTTGGATTTGTGGTTTCGTTTGTGATTTTGATTTTTTCTATTTATTTTTTTAAAAAGTACAAATCTCAAATTGGTATTTCTAAGCTTTTTATTACATGGGTTTATGTGGTTGCGTTAAATCAGTCTTTTGGAGTAATTGTTAGGGATATTCCTCTGCATCGCGAGTTTTATCATGCTTTTAATTGGATGTATTTGCCTTATGCCTTGATGATTGTAATTTTAGTAATAGCAGTAGTTTTGCTTTTTATTTTCAATCATTCAAATGCCAATAAGTTTTTGCGTTTGGCAACCTCCACAAACGAAATTAGGGACAATAAAAGCCGAAGAACAACCTATACTCAAGTGGCACTTTTTCCAGCACTATTAGGCTCGGTAATTATTTCACTTCTTACCCCTTTTAGAATGGATGTGTACGAAATTGTTGAACTGTTTTTAATTGTATTTTATATATGCGTTCCATATATAATGCTTTTGTCAGGTCAAATACCAAATACAATTAAAATTTTTAAAGAAGAGAAATCGAAAGTTGTAAATTTGCCAATTATCCTGTTTTTTGCTTTTTTATTGACAAGTTTCTATATCGTTAAATTTGTTTATTTCACCTTTTAGAAACTCTATTGTCCGATATAAATTTTGACTCATCCTCGATGGGATTTTTATTATACAAAATCCCATGGAGGTTGATTATATCAGCCCCGCATTGGTCATTGAGCCTGTCGAAATGCAATGCAGGGTTGTTTATATTTGATTATAAAATGATTTTGGCGAAAAATTTGCCTTGATGTTTGCAAGTTTTATGACAATATCCAGTCTTAAAATTTTAGAATCGAACAAACCCAATAGTTGTTTTTGAAGTGGAACAAAACACAGTTAGATTATAATACCCTACTTGAAGTTGTTTTACATTAATATGTATAAAATTATTTTCATTTTTGATATAGTTTGATTCCATTTTTAAAACTACTCTTCCAGTTAAATCCGTAATTATTATGGATGAAATTTCCGAAAGATTTTCGGGTAATTGTAGGGTTAAATTATCGCTTGTTGGATTTGGAAATAGATGAATTTTGACATCCTTTTTATGGTTGCTAATTTCCGAAATTGCAATTTCTTCGTAATTTCCTGTTCGGGTATTACTTCCTTTGTATGTTCCCCATAAAACTTTTGATTTACTGTAATTTACATCTAAATCATACACGTTAATGTAAACCGAATCGAGAGCTTCGCCAAAATTGGTGTCGTACGAAAGGGCAACTAAATTAGTTTTCCCATTTCCGTCCACATCTCCAATGCAAACACCATTCATAAAAGTAAATCCTTTAGGACGCAATGGAAAATTTGGAAGTTCACCCGAGCCGTCCATTTTGTATGCATGTATAAATCCAAAACCAGCATCATCTTTTAAATTTGAACCGAAAATTAATTCAAAATCATTATCATTTGTTATGTCTGCAACCGAAATATATCCCTCTAGTCCACCGGCTTTTACAATTGGATAACCTGGAAGCATATTGCCGTTTTTATCCCAACCATAAAGCATATCCAATGGATCTGAACTGATTGGACGACTCATAAAGATTTTCCACTCATTATCAATTTTTACAATGGTAGATGTGTTGTATGTCCAATTGTCATCTGGAACATTTTTGGGCCAACCTTGATAGGATGTACTATCGCTGTTCATTATGTAAAATTTTGGAGAATCTCCATGGGTTGCACCAACAATTTCCATGGAATTATCATTATCGAAATTAACTGCAATTGGCGATTGATAACTGTAGGATTGGTTGGGATTTGTAGTAAGAGGAAATCCCGATTTTGGTTGTCCATCTAATCCAAAAATATAACGTGATTTTGTGGAATATGCGATAATTTCTTTTTGTCCATCTCCTTCCACATCGGCAATTGTTGGAGTAACCGAAGGAATTCCATCTAGTGTAACGGGCCAATTGGCACTATATTCAGTTCCATCGAATTTTAAAATATGCACTTTCCCATTTGTAAGACGCTCATTACAAATTATTTCTAGTTTGTTGTCGTTATTCAAATCGGATAGGGCAGGAGCACAAATTATCCAGTTATTGTTAAAATTAACGGGCCAACCATTTAAAGCATTTCCAAAACGATCAAAAACATAAATTCGACCATTTGCTGGCGCTCCACCAGTTACTTGAACAATATCCAAAAAACCATCCCCGTCCACATCGCCGATGGAAGGCGGATAAACCGCCGTTCCAATAATTGGTTTTGACCATAATAATCCTTGATAAGTGTACACATATATTTTGCTGTCGGTTGCAAAAATAATATCGTCGATATTATCGCCATTCATGTCTGCTAAAGCTACATTTCGCATGTTTTTAAAACTCGGATTTGCAGGAACTGCAATTGGAAATCCAGGTAGTTGAGGAATGACGGATTTTGTATAGGATGCTGAAACTGCATTCACTTTTTCTACTCGAATCGTCATGTCGTCATTGAGCGATGCTTTTTGCCATTGTTGTGAAAAAAGTTGAGGTACAAAAAATAAAAAAGCAAATAAGGATAAAATATTTTTCATAATAATTTGTATTAATAATTATCAAAAGTAAAAAAAAATGACTGTTATCTGATAAAAATACGAAAAACTCGTATAAAATACTGTATAATAAGCCAATGCGTTTTGTGAAAGAAGATGTGTGTTTTGAATTTATTTTTACCCTATTCCCTCGATTCCTCGGATTTGCAAATCCAAACAAACGGAGTGTTCGCCGCATCGAATAAATTCACAATAAACATCTTTATCTAAAGGCCTTACGAAATTCTGTCATTGGTAATGGAACATAGTGTAATGAGAAGTCTCAATCAAAATATTTTCAGACAGCTTTACTATAAAAGGGGTTCTAAAAATTCAATTTTTCGAGGCAGGCAAGAAATTAAAACCGCAGTTTAATTTTGTAAATGAGGATTTTAATTTTGAAGTCCAACGCTGAAAAATAAATTTTTAGAAGTCCTGATACGTTCAAGGTGGACTTTATCCCTTATAAATTACAACTTTCATCGAGGTTTGAATAGTCATCAATTTTTGCCAAAGTAAATTTAAAGCTATTGTTCAGCTTATCTCTAAAAAAATAAATAATTGAATAATACAATCCAACTCCTAAAACTCCGGCAAGTGCACCACTAATTTCGTCGTTTGTAATTAAAATGGTTGGAACCAACGTTCCCAAAAGGATGATTATAGGAATTAAATAACCAATTACAACCGCTTTTGATCCCATTGAACGTTGCATGCAAACATTCACTTTTTCGCCAATTTGCCATTCGGTGTTTGAGAAATCGTAAGCCTCAATTTGTTGGTCTTTTACATCCCCCATACCGCACGCACCTTTTACGGCACAGCCACCACACGCACTTCGTTGCTGAATGTTTACAATGTATTTGTTTTCTTCTTTTGAAATAATTATGCCTTCATGGCGAATATCTTTTGTTGACATGATTTTGTTTTTAAGGTGTTGAAATAGAAACAGGTATCACTTTCCCGTTAAAGAATCGACTTCCGGTTAAAGCAAAATTTGCAATAAATTTTCCCATTTCTTCTGAACTTACTTGAGCTTTGTATCCAGGAAATGCTTTTTGTAACATTTTAGTATCCACCGATCCTATGCATAATGTGTTTACACGGATGTCCAATTCGCTAAGCTCTTCGGCAAGGCATTCCGACATAATGCTTAAAGCTCCTTTGCTGATGCTGTATGCCGAAAGTCCTTTAAATTTGGCACTTCCCTGAAACCCACCCATGCTCGAAATGTTTACGATATGAGCAGGATTGGAGAAATTTGGTAAAAGTGATTGAATTAGAAAATAGGGTGCTTTAATATTTGTTTCTATTTGCGAATCAAAATCGCTTATAGTTGTGTTTTGGAATGTGTTTAAAATTAAATAACCAGCGTTGTTTATTAATACATCAATTTTTGCATTCATTATCTGATTTATTTTTGAAACCAGATTTTCGAATGGCATTTGTGTCAAATCATAGGAAATTGCAAAAATATTTTGTTTTAAGCCAATTAAACTTTCGATATTTCGCGAAATTCCAATAATCGTGTTTTCTGGATTTTCGGAAAGAGATAAAACTGTTTGTAATCCTATTCCGCTGGATGCACCGGTAACTATTATATTCATATAAGGGCTTTTTTATTAAAAACAATTAAAGTAAAGCTTTGTTTTTTTATTCTTTGGTAAATTTGAATATTTCGACACCTTTTTTGTTTTTTAACAGGAGCGTATAAAATCCTTTTACTAAATTTTGAATGTTTATTTCATTTTCTGAGGTAAAAACGGATGAATTTGAATAAACTTTTCTGCCTTCCATTGAATAAATTTCAATGCTTGTTGGTAAATTTGTTTCAGAAGAAGTAATAGTAAGTTTATCGATTGCAGGATTTGGCGAAATACTTGATTTTTTATCCTTATGTTTTTCAATTGAAGAAATACAAGGCACTAGTTCTACATCAATCCGCACCATTTGTTTGTCGCTAATGCTTTTGTTTGTAATTCGTTTAGGACAATATCCTTCGGCTTCAAAAACTAAAGTATAAGTTCCAGCTTTAATCATTCTGTGGTAATTGCCAATTGGTAATGAGCTGTAAACAAATGAATTATCCATGTCGTGGTCTTCAATATTTACTTTTGCTTTTAAAGGAATACCCGTAATCGAATCGGTAACAATTCCTCTAAATCCATACAGCACTTCGCTCCAATAATTCATTAAGGAAGGGAAGTTTGCAGCCCAATAGTATGGCATTTGCGAAGCATTAGGCTTTTTAGTATTGGAAATTTCAAGTGTAATTTCTCGACAATTATGATAATAATTCATGTAATCTTGGCGACCCCCAAAAACTTGATACCATCCTGCTCCATTAGTTACTCCCGGATAAATGCCATCTCCAGTTCCAGTGAAATATCCATCGAAATTAGAATATTTTTTAGCCGAATCGGCATATTCTTGCGAAACCATGAACCACCAATTGTCGTCGGCTGCTAAATCGTATTTGCAATCCCAAGGAAAATTAGCTATTTCAATTCCACCATGAAAGTTTGCACTCATCACAAAATCATATTTTGAAGCGTATTCCATGTAATCCACTGTTTCGGGCTGCCAATCTTTATTATCTGGATGATCTCCTTCGATGTAATCTTTGTAATTTCTGTTCAAATCGATAAAATTGCCGTTATATCTTATAGCTAAAGCTACGGTGCTGTTACCACCGCGGAATGTCCCATCGGGATTTGCCAATGGATTGATGTGAATTACTGTACTGTTTACTAAATTTGTAATTCTTGCATCGGTACCATAATTATTTAAAATATAATCGGCAAAACGAAGTAAAAGTACGTATCCAGTAAGTTCGTCGCCATGAATGGAGGAGGTATATAAAAAGCGTGGTTCGTCTTCCGAAACATTAACATTGTCGCTAATTATGAGTGAAAGTAGCGTTCGTCCGCTTGGTAAAATTCCAATTGTATCAAGTTTGCATATCGATGGAAAATTTGTTGCAAATTCAATCATCATCGTTTCGTATGCCGAATAAATTGGATACGAATCCCAAACTTTTGTGCCGTTTTTTAATTGACCATCCCACATTTTGCAATCATCCGAAATTTCGGAACTATGTAATTCGTTTTTCCAAGGAATATGCTGATTTATAAACCATTCAAACTCCTTACTGTTAGCATACGCATAAACTCGCCCTTGTTCGTCCACTTTATCAATGGATAAATTTTTCCAAACTTCGGTGGATGTAATATCCGACTTTTGAAATGAAATTACTACTTCGCCCAAACGATTGAGTGTTTCGCGAGCTTTATTTATGTTTTGTGCAGATAATGAAGTAGCTGAAATTAAATAAAGTGCAATTAAAAATCGAAAAATTGTTGTTTTTTTCATCGGTTATGGTATTGGTCGACAACAGGAATTTTATAATGATTATAGATTGGATTATTTGCCTTTTCTCGTTTGTAAACTGGTTTTATTTGGAGTTTTTTCTCAAAACCAATTTTGTAGTTGCATTCTTCGGAAACTACCACAAATTTAATGTTCACTTCGGCAGGTGAAATGGCACTTTCGTTTAATATGCATAGATAAAGTTTTTTGCTATTTATGGACGGACTTTTTCCGTACGAAACAATTGCTTTTCCATGCTCTATGGATTCAAAATCTTTTTTATTCATAAATTTATTTACCTGCGAAGTGTCTTCAACAAACCAATAACTAATATTTTTACCACTTGTTGGCACGATAAATTCGGGAATTATTCCAACCGCAAAACCAAGCAATGGATTTACAAATGTAGAAAGTAGTCCGCCAGTTAGTTTTGCAATATTTTTCACGGTCTGATTCCAGCTTTCCTGAGCCTCTTCTCCTACACCAATCCAATACGCCCAAGCTATTGGCTTTTTTTGAAACAATTCGGAGGAAGTGCTTTTGTTTAAAACAATTTCAATCACTGCTCTGTTTTTTTTACGAATCGAAATAGATGATTCCAAACGAATTGTTTGGTCGAGGGTTATTTCTTCTGTATTTCTACAACTGTCTCTTACAAGTGTGGATGCATTATACCATGTTGAATCGAAACGAATAATTTCGTCCTCTTTTCTAATGTCGTAAATGGTGTCCATTTTGTCAATCCAAATTGGGGTAGTTTTAAAATTTTTAGATGCTTTTGAAGATGGAATTCGGGATACTTCAAAAGTAATGTTTCGGGCAGTAAATGCATCGTTATAAAAAGTAAAACTATACACTTTTGTGCTAGGAACATAGAACAAACCATTGTGTTTTAAATGATTATTAAGAAGATTGTAAACAATTCGCTCCTCATTTTCTTTGATTGAAAACAACGCAAGTTTTTTGTTTTTTTTCTCTTTAATCGAAAACAAAACAATGTCTCCTTGATGAAAACTAAAATATAAAGTTGTGGTTGATTTCGATTTTAGTCGAATATCCTGAGTTGATACCTGAATAGTATCGTTTCCATAAGATTGGAAGGCAGATATAATAAAGTAGAAAAATAAAATATTGTAAGCGAAGAACTTTTTCATAAAAGGATTACTATATTGCAAAAATACGATATTGTTTGTTACTATATTATTTACCAAGTGTTTTTTCGATTTTAAGGAAGCTTTTTGCAGGTAGTATTCGACATTTATAAAGCCTATAAATTTGTCATGTGTTTTTCAAATAATTTTTATGCCACAATCTATTCAATTTGAATGTTATAAATACCCTTTACTAATAGCTTGCTTTTAGGGAGCTTCTCTGTTAATTCAATTAAATTATTGGCTTTGCGAGCTGTTTTTACTTTTGTTTTTTTGAAATAATAGATAGAATTTGCTTCTTTTTCGTAAATTAATAAATAGGAGTCATTTTCGGAATAAACAATGGCTGTTTCTGGAACAGACATTGCCGAATCAATAGCAGTATAAACTTCGCCTTCTACAAATTGATTGCTCACCATGTTTATACTTTTAGGATTATCTATTAATGCAAAACACTCAATCGACTTCGACTCTGGTATAATAGTTTTTCCAACGGCGTTTATAGTCGCTTGATATTTCACAGATTTATTGCTGTTTAGATAAAAATCCACTGTCTGTCCAATTTTTATTTTGTTAATGTTTTTTTCAAAAACGGAGAGTCTTAATTGAAAAGTTTTGTCATCGATAATTTCTGCAATTTTTTGTTGAGGTTCAATATATTGACCAATTGTTGCATTAATACTTGAAACAAAACCATTAATAGGAGATTTTATAGTATAGGACGAATAAAAGAGTCCCTTTTCAATTTTTGAAACATCAAGTCCCATGCTTTCGAGTTTAATTTTCAGCGTTTTATACTTTGCATTTTCGGCATAATAGTTACTTTCGGCATACGTAAAATCTTTTTGGGTTGCAATTTTGTTTTCATACAATTCCTTAGCCCTTAAATAATCACTTTTTAACCTCGAAACAATAGCCGACGATTCTGCAAAATCTTTTTGCTGGTCGATGAACCCATTGCCAGAAACTTCAAACATAACGGAACCCTTGCTAATGATTTGACCAGGTTTACAATGAATTTTAGATATTATTCCAGGCAAGGGTAAGCTAATTTGTGCTTGCCCATCAACGGATGGAATAATTGTGCCTGTAAAATAAACCACGTCAGAAAACGAGTGTAACATAGGTTCGCCAATCTCCATTTTTTCGGATTCAAATTGTGCTTTTGATATTTCAATTAAGCCCGAATTGTTATCGGTAGTTTGTTCTGTTTCGTTTTTGCATGATACAAATACCATACAAAGAACAATTGCTATAATTAAGTTTGTTTTCATGCTGCTTGCTGTTTATTTTGAAAAATATATTATTTCCGAAGTTGTTTGATTGTATTTCAATACATTCTCCAGATATTCGAGCTGAATTTGAACTGCCGTTTCGTAACTGCTTACAAATTGATAAAAATTTATTTCTCCCAATTGATATGATTTTAAAGCCGTTTTCATTATTTCAGTCATTAAAGGTTCTCCTGATAAATTAAAATTATCAAGCAACGCCCTATATTTAAGATGTTCACCTATTAGCTGGGTTAGCTGATTGTTTATTAAGTTTATTTCGTTTTCGATCCATAACTTTTTAGAATTAGCCGAAAGTTTTGCTGCATTTATTTTGGCTTTGGAGTTGCCATAAAATAAGGGTAAAGCAACACCAACTTGAAATCCGTGATAATACTTGGCATTTTCGAATGGATTAGAACCTAAATAATAATTCACCGAAAAATCTGGCAGCATTTTATTTTTTTCAATACGAATAAGTGAATTAAAATAATTGTTTTCATTATTCAAAAAATCAAAAACTGGCAAAGCATTGGGAGTTCCCATAATTTTGGGTAATAGCTCTAATGTTATTGGAATAGTGAAATCACTTTCATAATTCATCAGAACTTTTAAACGTTTATATGTATTTACAGCATCTACTTTTAAAGAATTTAGTTGAATGGAAACCTGGTTTTTTTTTGCCTTTATATTTAGAACTTCAAGCCGACTAAAATCTCCTACATCCGCTCTTTTTTCAGAATTGGCAAGTAATACATTATAAAGACTATCCAAGGTTTGATAAAGTTTTTGCTTATTTAAAAGAATTTGATATTCGAAATATGAATAGAAAACATTTTTTATAAGATCATTTTTTTGAATATTCAAATTTGCTTCGGCTATTGAAACTTCAATTTTTTTCGATTTGTTTTCTGCTGAATATAGCGTTGGAAAACTAAAATTTTGCTCCACTCCCCAAACTTTTAATGGATACCCGTTTTCGGCAATATTATTTTGGTCGGAGCCGTAAGTGAATATAGTTTTATCGGGAGCAAAAGCGGTCTTTGTTAGGACTTTGCTTTCTTCTACTTTAACGGTATAGGAAGCAATTTGCTTATTGTTACGCATCGCTATATCAATGGCATCATTTAATTTCATGTTAGAATTCTGCCCAAAAACAGAAATTGCTGGAATACAAATCAGAAGGAGCGCCGTAAAAGTTTTCGAGCGAATAAAACGCAACGGGAAAAACCTTATTCCTTTCACATTATAAAAAATCTCAAAAAGTAAAGGCAACGCAATCATTGTTAACATTGTGGAAGTAATAAGTCCGCCAATTACAACGGTTGCAAGTGGTCGTTGAACTTCGGCTCCTGCACCGTTTGAGATAGCCATAGGCAAAAAGCCCATAGCAGCGGCACCGGCAGTAAGTAGTACTGGTCGCAAGCGGTTTCTAGTTCCAGTGAGTATTAATTCGCGCATACTTGTCATTCCCTGATGCTGTAACTCTTTTAAATGTTCAATAAGTACAATTCCATTTAGAACTGCAATGCCAAAAAGTGCAATAAAACCAACGCCAGCAGAAACGCTGAAAGGCATTCCTCTAATCCACAGAAGAAATACACCGCCAACTGTAGCTAAGGGTATTGCGGTGAAAATCATAATGGCATCTTTTAATGATTTGAATGCAAAATGTAGGAAAATAAAAATTAATAATAAAGCTATTGGAACGGCTAGCATTAAACGGTCTGTAGCATTTTGTAAATTCTCGAATTGGCCGCCATATTCAACATAAGTGCCTGCTTTAAATTTTACATTTTCATCAATTTTTTTTTGAATATCCATAATAACCGATTGTAAGTCGCGATTACGCACATTAACACTAACAACCACTCTGCGATGGGCATTATCATGCGAAATTTTAGCGGGTCCTTGCGTGTACTGAATATCTGCAAGCTCGCTTAAAGGAATCATTTGTCCGTTTAAAACAGGTATCTGTAGTTGTCGAATATCGTCAATATCTGTTCGATTATGGGTGTCAAAACGCATTACCAAATCAAACCGTTTTTCGCCTTCAAAAATAATACCAGCTGTTTTGCCGCCAAATGCAGTCGATAAAAATGTGTTTAACGTATTAATGTCAACTCCATAATATGCTACTTTACTTCTATCGTAATTAACTTTTATTTGCGGCAAACCATCGGTTTTTTCCATAATTATATCGCTTGCTCCGGGTACATCGGTAATAAGGTTTTTTATTTCAAGTGCCTTTTGATTGATGTAATCGAGGTCTTCGCCGAATATTTTAATGGCAATATCGGAACGTACCCCAGTGATTAATTCATTAAAACGCATTTCGATGGGTTGTGTAAATTCATATTCTACACCTGGGATTATTGAAAGTGCTTTTTTGAATTTATCCGCAAGTTCTTCTTTGCTATTTGCCGAAGTCCATAGTTTTTTAGGTTTAAGTTTAATAATCATGTCAATTTCTTCCATCGACATGGGGTCGGTGGGAACTTCGGCAGCTCCAATACGAGAAACAATCTGGTCAATTTCGTTGGGAAATTTATCTATTAAAATATTTTCCATCTTTGTAGTCATCTCCACCGTTTTTGTGAGCGATGTTCCAGTTTTTAATACTGGTTGTATTACAAAGTCGCCTTCATCTAATGTTGGAATAAATTCGCCTCCAATTCGCAGAAATAATACTCCAGTAATAACTAGCGAAACAACGGCCGCTCCAAGCACAATGCGTTTATGACAACACGACCATTTAATTACAGGATAGTACGATTGATGGACTTTATCCATGATCCAATCGGAAACATTTCGCTTTTTGGATTTGTTTGGTTTTAAAAAAAGAGATGAAGCAACAGGTAGCCATGTAAGTCCTAATATCATAGCTCCAATTATGGCAAAAGAAAACGACAATGCCATTGGACGAAACATTTTGCCTTCAACCCCGCTTAATGATAAAATAGGGATGAAAACGATAAGAATTATCACCTGTCCGAAAATGGCTGATTTCATCATTTTTGAAGCACCAGAAATAGAAATTTTGTCCATTATAGTTTGACGTTTATCGCTCTGAATTGACAAAATTTCATCTTTTTGTAAACTCATTCTTATGACAATAAATTCGACAATAATTACTGCACCATCGATAATTATCCCAAAATCCAGTGCTCCAAGGCTCATTAAATTGGCATCGATGCCAAAAATAAACATCATGCCAATAGTGAACAATAATGCTAATGGTATCATTGAAGCGATAACCAATGCCGAGCGAAAGTTGCCCAAAAGTAAAATTACGATTAATAAAACGATGATTGCACCAAGAATAAGGTTTTCGGCTACAGTGAACGAGGTTTTGGAAATAAGTTCGCTCCTTTCAAGGATGGGATTTATAAATACGCCCTCGGGCAAGTTTTTTTGAATATCCGCAACCCGAGTTTTTACTTCGTCAATTACAACTTTTGAATTGGCATCTTTTAGCATCATAATTTGACCAAGAACGGTTTCGCCCTTTCCATTGGCAGTAATTGCACCAAAACGGTTTGCAAAACCAAATTTAACCGTCGCCAAGTCTTTTATCAGGATTGGTGTGCCTGCATTGTTTTTAACTACAATGTTTTCAATGTCTTCCAAGGTTTTTGCTTGTCCATCTCCCCTAATAAAATAACTTTGATCTGTTTTTTCAATATAGGAGCCACCCGAAATGCCATTGTTGTTTTCGAGGGCATTAAAAACTTCTATTAAGCTAATGCCTTGACTTTTTATCCTTGCAGGAATAATCGAAACTTCATATTGTTTTAAATATCCGCCCCAGCTGTTTATTTCAACTACCCCATTTATTCCGGATAATCGTCTTTTTATAATCCAATCCTGAATTGTTCTTAAATCCATTGGAGTATATTTAACTCTATATTCAGGTTTAACATCCACAATATACTGGTAAATTTCGCCTAAACCGGTGGTTATTGGTCCCATTTCGGGTATGCCATAAGCTTCCGGTATGTTCGCCGATGCAGTTTTAATTTTTTCAGCTATTAATTGTCGAGGTAAATAAGTCCCCATATTTTCTTCAAAAACTACTGTTACTACCGAAATTCCAAATTTTGAGATAGAACGTATTTCTTCCACGCCTGGCAAATTTGCCATCTCCATTTCAATCGGTGTGGTAATAAATTGCTCAATTTCTTGGGTCGATAAATTACCGGAGGTGGTAATTACCTGAATCTGATTATTTGTAATATCGGGCACTGCACCCACTGGAATATTTAAAACAGCATGCAAACCAAAAGCAGCAATAGTAAGCGTAAATAATATAACTATCAGTTTGTTTTTTACACTAAAATCAATTATTTTTTCTAACATTACAATTCGGTTTTTATTCAACAATTGAAATTATTTATGTGCATAATTCATTTAGATACGCATTTTTTCATCGCAAAAAGTGCTCGTAAATGCGAAAAAGTTTAGGATATTTCAATCTTATACTTAAAATGAGTGCTTCTTTATTTCTTCAAAAATATTACATTTTTTAATATGTACAATGATTTTAATAAAAAAATAATGTTGTTTATATGTATCTTAAATGCCTTATATGGTTAACTTTTGAACCATATATGACAAATAAGAGAATTTAAGACTTCATATAAGGTTTTTCTCTGTTTTACTAATCTGTGAATTATGCAAGTTTTTTATAATATTTTGTAATGCTTATTTTTTTTTATCGACCTAATTTTGTTTTTATTAAAATATGTGAGTTGTTATTCATAAATTATTGATAATCATAAAAATAAAAGTGGTAAAATATAGAAAACGAAAATTTCTGATATCTGAGAAAATAGACAAGCATTTATTCGACATTTATAAAGCCTATAAATTTGTTATGCGTTTTTTTAAAGAACTTTTTTTGCCTCCTTATCATTTTGGCGAAATAGTGAATCAATGTTATCGAATTGGAGTTAAATCATTGCCATTAATTGCACTAACCGGATTTATAACCGGAATAGTTTTTACCAAACAATCCAGGCCTTCGCTTGCTGAATTTGGTGCAACATCGTGGCTTCCCTCCCTAATATCGATAGCAATAATTAGAGCATTGGCATCCTTGATTACAGCTTTGATTTGTGCTGGTAAAGTTGGTTCAAGTATTGGTGCCGAACTAGGCTCAATGAGAGTTTCGGAACAAATTGATGCAATGGAAGTTTCGGCAATTAATCCATTTAAATATTTAGTGGTTACTCGCGTAGTTGCAACCACAATTACGGTTCCTATTTTAGGATTATTTTGTGGTTTTGTAGCATTAATGGGTTCTTATTTTAATATTCATTCATTCGAAGCTACCAGTTTTATTACATTTTTTAAACAAGGATTTTCGACCATTACATTTTTAGATGTTTTTTCTTCTTTATTTAAATCCATAGTGTTCGGATTTACCATTGGAATTGTGGGAACATATAAAGGTTTTAATGCGATAAAAGGAACACTTGGAGTTGGTAGAGCGGCAAACGAAGCTGTTGTTTTAGCCATGTTCTTAGTATTTATCGAAGAAATTGTAATTGTTCAAATGGCAAATTGGATTAGATATTATTAATTATGGAAAAACACGAACAAAATATCAGCAATGAGCCAATTATTTCCATTAAAGGATTGTATAAATCATTTGGAGATTTAAACGTTTTAAAAAACATTTGTTTAGATGTGTTTAAAGGCGAAAATATGGTGGTTTTGGGACGCTCTGGTTCTGGAAAATCGGTTTTGATTAAAATCCTTGTAGGCTTATTGACTTATGACAATGGAGAAGTATCCATTTTTGGAAAAGAAGTAAAATCTTTATCGCAAAAAGAATTGGATGCAATGCGACTAAAAATTGGATTTTCGTTCCAAAGCAGTGCATTATACGACAGTATGAGTGTACATCAAAATATCGGATTTCCATTAATAATGAAATATCCAAAACTCGATAAAAAAGAAGTTAATAAATTGATAGAAGAAGTTTTAGATGCGGTTGGTTTAAAAGAAAAAATACACCAAATGCCCTCCGATTTATCGGGTGGGCAACGAAAACGAATAGGAATTGCTCGAACATTAATACTCAAGCCCGAAATAATGTTGTATGATGAGCCCACTTCTGGTTTAGACCCAATCACTAGCGGTGAAATTAATGAGCTGATAAACGAAGTTAGGGAAAAATACAACACTACTTCCATAATTATTACCCACGACCTTACTTGCGCTAAGGAAACTGGAGATAGAGTAGCACTTCTTTTGGATGGAAAATTTGTAAAAGACGGAAAATTTAAGGATATTTTCGAGTCGGATAATGAGTTAATAAAAGGTTTTTATAATTATAATTTTATACAATAAATCATGAATGAAACGAATAATAAACATAAAACTATTGTAGGTCTTTTTATAATAATTGGCTTACTCCTTTTAGTAGGAGGAGTTTTAGTTATTGGCAACTTACATTCAACTTTTTCCAAAAAAATTCAAATTTCAACCATTTTTGGAGATGTTAACGGACTAACATCTGGCAATAATATTTGGTTTTCGGGAGTAAAAATTGGAACCGTTAAAAAAATGGAGTTCTATGGAAAATCTCAGGTTAAAGTAATTATGAATATAAATAAAGACTCCAAGCAATATATTCGTCGCGATGCAAAAGTAAAAATTAGCACCGATGGCTTAATTGGAAATAAAATTTTAATTATTTATGGCGGAACATTTACATCGCCCGAAATTGAAGATGGCGATACGCTGAATAACGAAAGCATGTTGAGTACAGAAGACATCATGAATACATTTCAGCAAAACAATTTGAATATATTAAAACTCACCCAAAAAATGGCTGATGGCGAGGGCACCATCGGAAAATTGATGATTAGTGATTCGGTATATCAAAGTATTTATGCTACTGCTAAGTCGCTAAAAATAGCCTCTAAAAATGCACAATCACTAATCGAATCCTTGGTTAGTTTTAGCGAAAAAATGAATAAAA
>JBBQWB010000041.1:0-23010 GCA_038210985.1 Bacteroidales bacterium | reverse complement strand
CCAGAACTAAATGAGATTCAACGTGAAATAACAAACTTATTTAATGTTAAAATAGAGGATATTATGACCGTGTAGCAACAGAATCATGAAAAATATTCGCTACAAGCCCTATCAATCCACGATTTCTGGTAGTAAGTTCCGCTAAAAGAATTGGTCTTATTCCTTTCAAATAAAAAAAAAGGAGTAGATTTTTTGAAAAAACTCTCCCTTTTAATACGATAATAAATATTGAAATTATACTAATTTTACTTCTTTTTTATCAGAAGGATCAAGTGCTGCAGATTTAATATCTACTTCGGCATCAATATAATAAACTGATTTTTCGTTATCGGCAAACGAACCTAGTTTGCCTAAAGTACCCAAGGCACCACCTTTTTCTTTTAGTGAATCGTTGTTCGATTTCAGTATGCTAAAAGGTAACGTAAAATCAATCTCTTTCGTTTCGCCAGGTTTAATAACAGATACCATAGGAGAGCTTATGTGACCAAGCTCAAAAGTTTGAGTTTTCTTTTCGTCACCACGTCCTGTAGTGTATTCTTCATACATTTTTACCTTATACGATGCCACTTCCTGCTCACTTTTGGTGGTAAGAATTATTTTCCCATCCACAGTTCTGCTGTCTTTTGTTATTTGTCCCGGTACCTGAAGACTTACACTTACGCCACCAATTCCTAGTTTGTTTTTAAGATTCTGAAAAAAGCCCATATTGAAATAGCTTTAATTAATCATAGTTGCAAAATTAATTAAAATCAGGAGGGAAATGAATTATTCAGAAATTAAAAATTCTACCCACCGTTGCTGTAATCTTCATAAAGTCATATGTAAATGTTAAAATTTGTGATTTAAATACGAAAAAATAATTTCAAAAATTACTGCATAATATATTGTAATTCATTTATAATTAACAGCTTGAATATCGACTTTTTAAACATGTATTTTTTTATTCTTTTATGCCTCTTAAAACTTAGTTAATTGTTATTTGTTAATTGTCTGAACATTGGATAATATCATAATTTTGTAAACTAATTTTTGGCTAATAATAAATACTAAACTATCAAGTGAAATTATTGAAAAACAATAAGTCTATTTTTTTTCTTTTTGTAATCGTTTTTTTGATTGCAGGAATAAATAATCTTCATGCTCAGTTTGTTCAAATTGAAAGCATTTTGATTGATGCTTGCGATGGGACAGTGGAAGGGAAAAACGAGATGGTGAGTTTTAGAGTGGAGAGCTTACCGATAAATGTTGCCGATATTCGCGTTGACGGTTCGATAAATGGAGGAGCTTTTCAAACTAGTAAATGGCCCAACACTTCCAATTCATTTTTAGGTTGGATTACACCTTCTACCGCTGCATACAGTGATGCAGTTAGTAAGGTAAACCAAATAAATGCGAGTATTGTAAATTGTGGAAAATTAATTATTCCTACGGGTGGAACAAATAATCAAGGGGTGATTCCTGCCGGAAAAAAAGGGCTTATCATTACGAGTACCGATTTTTCTCCTTTTGCCAACGATTTTTCAACCCTTACAGATACATTTTATGTGATTTTTCAAAAACCAGGAAATACTTCCGGTCATTTTGCAAATTATTCTGCCGGCTCAGGAATGAGGGCATTGCGATTGCATAAAATATCTACCAATGTAAACGAAAGCGTAGCTTACGATAAAGCTTTGTTAATAGACCAATCGGCTATTCATATAGCACAGGATGGTGCAGGTGTTAAATTTACCGATTCGGGAGTTGCAACTTATTATAACGATGGATGTCAAGCTCCTTATACTCCGTTAAATCCCAATTGGACAGCCCCAGCACAAATATGTCCTACTTCGCCTTCCATAAATTTGAATTCTTTAGTTGTGGGAACACCTGGTGGAACATGGAGCGGAACGGGCGTTTCTGGTTCGTCGTTTAATCCGTCTGGATTAAATGGCACATACACAGTTATATATACCGTTGGAATTCCTCCATGCGAATTAACACAATCTCATAATATTGTTGTTGTTCCAAGTTCAATAGCCACTTGGATAGCACCTTCAACCGTTTGTCAATCATCATCCGCAATTAATTTAAACACTTTGTTGGCAACAAATGCAAGTACAGGTGGAACTTGGTCGGGATCTGGTGTTAGTGGAAGCATATTTAATCCTTCGGTATTAAATGGAAATGTAACTGTAACATACACTGTTGGAATTAGTCCATGTGTTGCCACCGAAAGTCATACTATTAATGTAGTTAGTTCCACAAATGCTTCGTGGACTGCTCCAGCTCCAATTTGTCAATCTTCGCCCGCCATCAACTTAAATACATTTCTTAGTTCTTCATCTACTTTAGGTGGTGTGTGGTCAGGCAATGGCGTTACTGGAGATCAATTTAGTCCGGCGGGACTTTCGGGAAATATTAGTATTACATATTCGGTTGGAACTATTCCTTGCAATTCTTTCGAAACCCACCAAATTCAAGTTTTACCTTCGGCTAACGCATCATGGACGCCACCTGTTTCAATATGTCAATCGTCTCCAGCGTTAAATTTGAATACTTTATTGGGAACAACTTCTACAAGTGGCGGTGTTTGGTCGGGAAATGGAGTAAGCGGAAACATGTTTAATCCGTCCAGTCAAAATGGAGATATTAGCATTACATATACCGTTGGAATTTCTCCATGTATTGCAAGCGAATCTCATACTATTCAAGTAATTCAAAACGCAAACGCATCGTGGACTGCTCCAGTTTCAATTTGTGAAAATTCGCCAACTGTTGATTTGAATTCCCTTCTGACTTTAGGTTCAACAAATGGCGGAACTTGGAGTGGGAGTGGAGTTGTCGGAAATGTTTTCAACCCGCAGGGTTTAAGTGCCAATGTTGCCATTACATATTCGGTGGGAGTTTCTCCTTGTAATGCTAGTGAAAGTCATACAATTCAAATTCTTCCTAGTTCAAATGCCAATTGGAATTCACCTGTTTCGGTTTGCGATGATGCATCTATCGATTTAACACCATTTATTACTGGCGATGCTGGCGGAATTTGGTCGGGTCAAGGTATGTCGCAATCCGTTTTTAATCCTCAGGGTTTAATTGGGTCAATTTCAATTACATATGTGGTAGGTGGAGCAAATTCATGTTCGGATACGGTTACACATTTTATAAGTGTTACCATGGTTCCAGATGCAAGTTGGATTGCTCCTCAAATAATTTGCAAAAACGATAATACATTTGATTTGAATACACTCATTACTGGCACGCCAGATGGAACTTGGAGTGGAGATGATATAAACTCAAATATTTTAGATTTAGACTTAATGGGCGATTCGGTTTTAGCAACTTACACGGTAAACACAAATAATTGTATTTCAAGCGTTTCAGCTATGTTGTACTTTTCGGAAGTAATTGCCGATTTTACACTATTTCCATCCTCAGGAATTGCTCCTTTAAATGTAACAACCCAAAATTTAAGTGTAAATGCGGTAATTTATAAATGGAATTTTGGAAATGGGTTCTTTTCGGATGAAACCAATCCCGAAACTGCTTATGTAAGCGAAGGTACTTATTATGTTTGGTTAATGGCTGTTTCAAACGATGGCTGTAGAGATTCTATTTTTAAAATTGTTACGGTGGATGAATCGCCTGTTTTTATTCCGAATGTATTTACGCCAAACAACGATGGTAAAAACGATTATTTTTATCCCGAAATTTATAGTACAGTCCAAAATTATCATTTAATGATTTTTAATAGGTGGGGCGAAATTATTTTTGAATCTAAAACACAAACCGACAAATGGGATGGTAAATTTAATGGAAAACAAGTAGCCGAAGGAGTTTATTATTATGTGTTAAAGTATCGAAATTCGATAACAGATAACGTTAAAAAGGGAACTGTTACAGTGGTTTATTAAGTTATTATTATACCTTTGAAAATCATAATCTCAAATTAAATCACCTATGATTACCAAACGAATAAGCTCAAATATTTTAACTCTTATAGATGCGGAAGTATATGAGCGTGCTAATTTCAAAAACTATTTTATAAAATGTAACGAACAAATTTCAAATATTGGAGGAGAATTTATTTTTGAAGGAATGGCTCCCAAAATTATAGAAGGTGATTGGAAACCCCGCAATACATTTTTTATAATGAAATGGGAAAGCGAAGAGCAATTTAATAAATGGTGGATTTCTGCCGAACACAGAGCACTGCGATACGAACATAAGGATGCATTCGATTTAAAAGTAGCTCAAATTCAATTGGTTTAGATAGAGTAAGTGACAAGTGATAGGTGACAAGTTGTCAATGCCTAAATAAGGTTGACCGTTTTTACTCACTCATAACAAGAATATTTGGTGAAAAATTTTTGAGAAGATGAGAAATAAATAATTTTTTTTCAATTTATATTCTTTATTTATTTTATTTATTTTTGTTAAAAATAGGGTAGTGAAATGATTCAAAATTAAAGAAACTTTTTTCAGTTTTTGGTACAGGAAAAGTACTTACTTCTTCATATTTGAATAAGTTTGGCAAATTAAAAGATTTGCCTGCAATTAAATGGAAGTTGTTAAATATTAATACTTTAAAAATTTTAAATCCAGCAAAACATAGATTGAAGATAGATAAACGAGATATTTTGTATGCATAATAGCTGAACTGACAAAGGGTAGTGTTCCAAGTGGCACTTTTTCAGGATAGAAAATACTACAACTTTAATATTTAGTGCAATAATAAAAATTACCTTGCAGCCACTATTTTGGCTTTAATAACTCGCCAATTCCCTTGCCAATTTTTTGAATGGTTTCAATCCCAGTATTAATAACTCCCGGAGTTGTTAAATCAACGTTTCCAATGTGAGTTAGTTCTTGCAGGTTATTAAACTTTGGGAAACAAATAATGAAATTATTATTGGGATAGTATTTTCTTACTTTATTTGGAATGTTTTCAACTTGCGGAAAGTACGAAACAGCACCTCTACGCGATGAAATAAGCATAATCATATCGGTATCGTTAATAAACTTTGAAATCACTAAAAAATCCTCCCAGTCTTCAAAAAACTCATATTTTACTGAAGCATGCCAACGGTTTTTCGAAAACATCAATTTTAGAGTTAATTTAGTTTTTTCATTACAAAAAATCAACAAAGGAACAGATAACTCGTTTGCCAATTTAGAAACCTTTTCCATAAGCAAAATAAATCCGTTTTCCATTTCGGATAATGGTGGAATTAGAACAATAATCCTATTATGCGAAACTAAGGGTTTAATAATATTAGTAAGAAATATCGTTTTTTCGCTACTTTTAAGAATTGCCGAAGTCTTTTCGCCTAAAATAAAATCGACTACGCCTGGTTTTTCTATCCAATCGATAAAAATAATATCCGCCATTATTTCGCGCGAGGTTCTTACAATGCCTCCCACAGGATTATGATCGATGGCTGCAATAAAGTTTACAAAAGATTCGGATGCAGACGCTTGAAAACTCATTTTTTCAAAACTTTGTTTTGCTTTAAAAATGTTTATTTCCGATTCGTTGTCGTTGGGAACAATAGATAAAATTGAAATTGGAAATGGTGATTTTTTCGATTTTGTTAAAATGGCAAAATCAAGTAATTTTTCAAAATTTTCGCTTTGAGAAAAGGGTATCATCATGTGTTCGCCAATGCGATATTGAACCATATCCGTTTCGTCATTGTCATTTTCGTGAATGATGATTTTTTTACCAGCTTTTTGCGTTGCAAACGACGATACAACACAGGTAATAAGTATTAAAATTACAGTTCCATTTAATATGTTTATGTCTAAAATTTGATAATTATAACCTACTAAAATTATTGCTAAAGTGGCTGCAGCATGGGAGCTACTTAATCCAAAAATTAGGTTTCGTTGGTGTGATGTATATTTAAAAATCAATTGTGTAAAAAGAGCTGCTAGCCACTTTCCTATTAAAGCAACAGAAGATAATACAACTGCCATAATTATTGCATAAGGACCTTCAAAAATCACTCTAATGTTGATGATCATACCAACACTAATTAAAAAAAATGGAATAAAAAGTGAATTTCCAATAAACTCAATACGATTCATTAATGCCGAGGATTGTGGTATTAATTTGTTTAGAGCCAAGCCTGCAATAAAAGCTCCGATTATAGGTTCTAAACCAGCAACTTGCGATAAGAAAGCGGAAAAGAATACCACGGATAACACAAAAATATAATGTGAATGTTTTTCACTTTCAAGTTTTTGAAAAAACCATTTAGATATTTTTGGAATAACATAGAACATAATTCCAATAAAAATTGCAATCGAAATCGAAATACGGAACCAAAATGCTTCGTTTAATACACCAATTTGATTGTTTAAAACAATTGCAAGAATTAATAAAACGGCGGTATCGGTTATAATTGTTCCACCAATAGTTACTGCTACCGCCTGATTTTTGGTAATTCCTAATTTGCTGATAATTGGATACGATACCAAAGTATGTGTCGAAAACATGGAAGCAGTTAAAATGCTGGCATTAAAACTTAAATCTAATAAATAATGACAAACCGGAAATCCAATTAAAAAAGGTAAAATAAAAGTAAGAATTCCAAAGACTAAACTCTTGTATTTAAACGATTTAAATTGCGATAAATCTAAGTCTAAGCCAGCAATAAACATAATATACAACAATCCAATGGTCGAAAACAGCTCAACGGCATCGTTTTTTTCTAATACTTGAAATCCAAATGGTCCAATAATAACTCCCGAAATAATTAGTCCAACGATAGAGGGAACGTTTAGCTTTTTAAGCAAAATTGGAGTTAGTAAAATAATCATTAAAACCAACGAAAATACCAATACTGGGTTTTTTAGGGGCAGGGTAAATTCGTTAGATAATTGAGAAAAAAAGTCGAACATGTTTTTTATTTTTTAATTGTTTTTGGGTCAGAGAGTAAACTATTTTAAACTTTTTTGATAAAATAATCGAAGGATTTATTTTGGATAACCAACTGGTTGACACAAAATTACTTTTTGAGCATCTTTAAGATTTAAGAGTTTGGATATCTTTTCGCGGTCAATCATTCCAATTACCACCGTAGATAAACTTTCGGAGGTGCAAAATAAGTAAACATTTTGGCTTACATTGCCACAATCGGTAGCTCCATAAAATTCCATTGCTTTTTCGCTTGCACCTTCCATTTTATCGTGGTTGGAAACAAAAACTATTACCAAAGGAGCATCGGCTACAAAGCTTTGTTTTCCCATGTCTTTTCGATAATCACCCACTAAAATCATCTCTAATTCGTTGCTTAAATGATTAAAAAAGTAGATTCCACTTTTTAGGGAGACATAAATTTCGATGTGTTGCCAATTTACAGCCGATGGAGCGGTTCTTTTTCCAGTTTCAGCTCGGTTAATTCCGTCTGCTGCCCAAAGTAAATTCGACAGCATCTGTAAACTCAGTTCTTTTGTTGAGTCGAAATTACGAAGCGATTGTCGTTTAGACAAAGCTTCCATTAATGGCATTCCGCCATCCATTTTAGGCTTTGGTAATTTAATGTTTGTTTGTGCAATGATGCTTACAGAAAATAAAAAAAGAACGGAAAGTGTGATTGGAAATTTGTACATATTTTATTGTTTTTTGGATTTGTTTTATATTAATTAGGAAATGCAAGCTCTAGTAAATAAAGGTATGCACTAAAACTGTGATGGGTGAAATATTTATCCGGTTTTGAAACAAAATGTGCATGATACGATGAGTCGCCTTTTAGAATTATGGCGTTGCCAGCTCGACAATAATTGGAGGATGAAAAGTAATTAGGAGGTTCTTGAAATCCGTTAATCTGACGGTGGATAATGTTTGCAGTTTTATTTCCAAGGACTTTTTGTTGTTTTTTAGAAGCTTTTTTTGAAGACTTGTCAATTTTATTGTAATACGAAATTAAAATCATTCCATACGGAAAGGGGAGTTCTTGAAATTCCTTTTTAATATTTGTAAATGGATTTACTTCATTAAAATCCTTCGTGGTTTGAATGCTAAAAGGAACTTCGGGAACCCAATCGTCCACATTTATTACATTGTATGCCGAACCATCTCGTGTGAGCCATTCGTAATCGTAAGCAAAATATAAATTGCCAGGTTTTGGAGCTGCACTGCAATATGTTTTGTATTTAAAATGATTTAATAATGGTTCACTGTCTTTTATGTATTCGAGATAAGAGCGAAGTAAAAATGCAATTCCGCCACCTTGACTGTGTCCAAAAATAAAGGCTCTATTTACTCCTAATTTACTGACTTCTCGAAGTTTTGGAACAATTTCTTCGGCAAGAATCAGCATGCTAAATAACCATCCTGAATGAACGGATGCTTTTTTGTCGGATGCAACTTTATATGAAGTTTCGCTTGTATGATTTGGTAATAAAATCTTTCCTTCAGCTGGCAACATTGCCGAATAAAGATTGGATAACCATGATTTTGAAGTTCCAATCGTTCCTCGAATGCTTATTACGGCACATGAATCTTCACTAATCCATAAATCCCAAACATTTGAAAACCCAATTTCCGATGAGCGATAATACAATTTAAACTTTTCGACATTTCCTATGCTTTTAGGGCGATAGGTAGAATCGTATTGCTGTACCGAAATTTTAATCAATTCGAGATATTCTTTTTTGTCAAATCCCGCAGTAAAAGTAGTTTGACTGTGCAGCATAAAGGGAAAGAAGATGAATACAAAAGATAATTTTATAAATAGGGATTGAAAATATTTAGTAGAAAAAGTTATTTGAATCATGCTCCGAAATTTGACATAAAATTAAGCATTTAGTACCACTATTGTCCGATAAAATAAATAAATTTTCTATGGGCGTAAATTACTTCAATCAATCTTTGCCTCAATCCTAAAGGATGAATTGATTTTCAGTAATTTACACCCTTGAGGCGATGTAGTGAGCGGAGTTGAACTAGTAGTGGCAATAAATTGCGGAAAATCTATATTTTATAATACGCAAAAACACACCCTACTTTCCTTCATTTTTTCTATTAGCTTGTTGTACTGCATTATACAGCAATTTTCAAAATTTATATCGGACAACAGTGATTTAATATGTATGAAAACTAGTATCTATAAAATTATTTTTTCGAATAATTTTTGTAGATAGATTGCATGTAATCAAATGCTTCTTGAAAATTATTATTAATATGTCCGTCCAAAATTGCATCGCAAATTTGTTGTTTAATAATTCCAACTTGTTTGCATGGAGGCAAAACAAAGGTTTCCATAATCAACTCGCCACTAATAGGGGGCTGCCAATTTCGTATTTTGTCTTTCTCTTCAATCTCTTTTAGTTTTTGACGAACCGCTTGAAAGTTTTTAAAGAACTTTTTGATTTTTTCCGAATTTTTGGAAGTAACATCGGCTTCGCAAAGCAACATTAAATCGTCGATATCATCGCCAGCATCAAATAAAAGACGTCGTATCGCCGAATCGGTAACATGGTCTTCCACCAATGAAATAGGTCGAAGGTGTAGCGAAACCAATTTGCGGATATACTTCAGTTTTTCATTTAATGGAAGTTTAAAACGATTAAAAATGGCAGGAATCATTTTTGAACCCACAATTTCGTGTTGATGAAATGTCCAGCCAATATCTTTTATAAAACGTTTTGTAGCTGGTTTTCCAATATCATGCAGCAATGCAGCCCAACGCAGCCATAAGTCGTTGGTTCCATTCGAAATATTATCCAAAACTTGAAGCGTGTGATAGAAATTATCTTTATGTCCAAGTTTTTCAACGGTTTCAACACCTTTTAAAGCCACAATTTCTGGAAAAATAATGGAAAGTAATCCGCTTTCATCTAGCAGTTTAAATCCAATGGAAGGGGTGTTGCTTAGGATGATTTTATTCAATTCTTCGGCAATTCGTTCCGATGAAATTATGTTGATGCGTTGTGCCTGAGTTATTATTCCATTAAAAGTGTATTCGTCTATTTTAAAACGCAATTGTGTTGCAAAACGAATTGCTCGCATCATTCTTAAAGGATCATCCGAAAAAGTAATTTCGGGCTCAAGTGGAGTGCGAATAATCTGATTCTCAATATCTTCAATACCATTAAATGGGTCGAGTAAGATTCCGAAATTCTTGCTGTCTAATCCAATTGCCATTGCATTAATGCTAAAATCACGACGTTTTTGATCGTCATCGAGAGTGCCATTTTCAACAACTGGCTTTCGCGAATCAAAATGATATGATTCTTTTCTAGCTCCTACAAATTCTAATTCTACATCCTGATATTGTAGCATTGCTGTTCCGAAAGTTTTAAAAACATGAACCTGAACATTGAGTTTTTTTGCTACAGCTTCGGCAAGTTCAATGCCACTTCCAATAACTACAACGTCAATATCGTTCGTATTTCGCCCCATAATGCTGTCGCGAACAAATCCGCCAACAACATAACAATCCACATTTAAAATATCCGCACAAGTCGAAATTACTTTAAAGATAGGATGAGAAATATATGATTTGTGTTCTTTTTTCATTTCTGCAAAAGTACTAATATTTCAAAATAAATAGTGAAACATAGATGTTGCCATATAAAGGATGTTGTTCTATACTTTAATAAAGTATAGAATTGATTATATCAATCTATTGTTAAATCACAGTTTGTCAGGGTTTTAAATTTTAAAAATAAATATTTATTTGGATGCTTAACGCTTGTTAAAATTTGTATCTTTGCCCAAAATTTGTATTTAATTATCAATATGCAAATAATAGCCTAGCGATGGTTTTGCAAAATTAATTTTTTTTCTTCACCTAAATAAATAGTTTTAATGAAGTTGTTTAAGATTTTCATAGTTAGTGCTTTATGTTTTTTGTTTACATTCAATTTAAGTGCTCAAAGTGTACCTTTAAAGTGGTTGAAATTTGATGATGGAATTTATTATTCGGTAATCAACGGACCACGACAATCTAAAATAGCGGACTCTAAAATATCGGTTATTAAAATCAATCCATCGCTTTATAATTTCGATTTAATAATTGCTTCGCAAACCGATTCGATGTTTAAAACTTTGCCCGAATGGTGTGCCGAGAATAACCTTCTTTTTGCTGTAAATGCAGGTATGTATTCGTTGGCTAATCGGTTTAGTGCAACTGGATTTATGAGAAATTATTCTTATACAAATAACTCTGTTTTTAAAGGTGGATTTAATGCACTATTGGCTTTTAATGCTGCTAAAGCAGGTATTCCATCGGTTCGAATTATCGATTTAGAAAATGAAAAATTTGAAGATTTTGAAAACGATTACCATTCTTTTATTCAGTCGATACGGTTGATTGATAATAATGGAAAAGCTGTTCATTGGAGTCCGAAAAATAAGCTAAAATGTAGCATGACATTTTTAGCAATTGACAAAGACAATAATGTGTTAGTTTTTTTCACTCGTTCGCCATATTCGCCTAATGAGATGATTGACTTTATGTTACATAAACCTTTACAAGTAAAAACAGCAATGTATCTCGAGGGTGGACCCGAAGCGTCGTTTTACATAAATACTCAGGATACTGCATTCGGAAAATTTGGAAGTTATGTTTCGCAAACATATCCAACAGATAAAAATGATAAATTCAAAAAAATGCCAAATGTTATTGGCGTTAGAAAAAAATAATAGATGAAGCGACTTTTAAAGAATAAATTTCTTCGTTATACGGTTATAGTCCTTGTTTTGCTTTTTGCTGCCGAAGGATTTATTTTAACTGTTTCGTATTTTGCTATAAAAATGCATATTTTTAACGACCCTGGAGCAGTGGATTTTAACGATCGTTATTTTCAAGATATTGCTAAAGCAGATGAATTAACTAAAAATGATACTACGCATAATAATATTCCGCGCATCACTAAATTTTATCAAAATTTAAACATCTTAAATTACTACTATCCCCACAATGCGATGCAGTTAAATAAAGCATATTTAATGCACGAAAACATTTGGGTTGCCGAAAAGATGTTTTCCGCAGTTCGCTTAGAACTAATAGATAGTACCGAATTTAATGCAGATTTAAAATCGGGAATTGTTGCTAATCCAAACCGAGCTCGGAGCGATAAAAATGTGTTTGAATGGATGAATATTATTGAATGGGAGGAGTTTAAGATAGCTGTTAGACGAGATTCGACAATAATTGATAGCGTGTCGAGGGTTGTGCGAATTGAACCACGTCTTATTGTTGCAATGTTATTGGGCGAACAAATGAGGTTGTTTAATTCAAATCGAGAAACGGTTAAAACGGTAATTAATCCTTTGAAAATCCTAACTGTTGAAACAAAATTTTCCTTAGGAGTTACTGGGGTAAAAGCCGAAACAGCCCAAAAAACAGAAAGCTTTTTAAAAGATGTAAATTCTGAATTTTACCTTGGTAAAAGTTTTGAACATTTGCTCGATTTTAATACAGCCGATATTGCTACCGAAAGGTATAATCGATTAACAAATCCTCGAAATCATTACTATTCGTATTTATATGCTGCATTAATTGTGAAGCAAATACGTGAACAATGGTTACGAGCCGGTTTTGATATTTCTCATCACCCCGAAATTTTAGCAACTCTGTATAATTTGGGCTATATCGTTTCCAAACCAAAAGCAGATCCTTCGGTAGGAGGATCCAGAATTGTAATAAATGGCAAACATTATACTTTTGGTTCACTTGCATATGAATTTTACTATTCGGGCGAAATGATGAACTTGTTTCCGTATAAATTGAATTATTGGTAGTTTGTTTTTGCGTCTCAACTAAGCTCAACGACCTAAACTGGACGTCGAGCTTAGTTGCTGGACGTTGAGCGGAGTTGAGACGAACGAAAATTTTCTTCTCAGCGATTCTCAAAAGTTGAAAACCGACTCTGTTTATCAACTAATTTCATCTAATTCAATCCATCTATTTGTTTTAATATCTATTAATTGCTGCGATTCTTCATATTCTTTCGACCAATTTACAAGCAATTCACTGTTTGTTTCGCCCGAATTTAGTAATTCTACAAGCTTTTGTGAATTTGATTCTAAGTATGCAATTTCCTGCTCCAATTTATTGTATTCTTGTTCCTCTTTGTAACTGCGTTTTTTAATTAATGGTTCACGGTTTGGTGTTTTTTCGGCAATATCCGAAGTAGGAGTAGAGACTTTTTTTTGTTGACTTAATTCACGTTTTTTAATGCTTCGATATTGTGAATAGGAGGAATAAAAATCCTTGATTACTCCATTTTCTTCAAAAACAAATATGTGATCAGCCACTTTATCTAACAAAAACCTATCGTGCGAAACAATCAATGCACAACCATCAAAATCCAATAAAAAGTCTTCCAATGTATTCATTGTTTCGATATCGAAATCGTTGGTTGGCTCATCGAGCAATAAAAAATTTGGATTTTTCGATAAGGTTAAAAGTAAATGAAATCTTCGTTTTTCACCACCGCTTAAATTATCAAAATAGTTCCATTGAGTGGTGTGAGCAAAACCAAAATAAGTCAAAAAAGTGGATGCGGATATCTCTTTTCCATTTTTAAGTTTTATAAATTCGGCATGTTCTTTTAATATGTCAATCAAGCGTTTAGATTCATCCACTTGAAGTCCATCTTGCGAATAATATCCAAATTGAACGGTCGAACCTTTCGCTATTTTTCCAGCACTGGGTTTCAATAATCCGCTAACAAGCTTTAAAAGAGTCGATTTGCCGCATCCATTAGGACCAACCACGCCAATTCGTTCTCCTTTTTTTAATGTGTACGTAAAGTCGCTTATAATCTTTTTGTGCTCGTACGAAAAATGAAGATTGTTGATTTCCAGTATCTTGTTACCAATTCGTTCGCTGGTAACACCAAACGATTTCATTCCTTGTGCTTGGGCTTTAAAGGCTTTTTCTTCAATATCGTAAAACGAATCGATACGGGATTTTGATTTCGTAGTTCGGGCTTGAGGCGTTTTTCGCATCCAATCCAATTCACGTTTGTAAAGCGAACGAGCTTTATCGGTTTCGGTTTTTTCGTTTTCTAATCGTTCATCTTTTTTTTCTAGATAGTATTCGTAATTTCCCTTGTATCGGTATAATTGACCATTTTCAAGTTCAATAATTTCGTCGCAAACTTTGTTTAAAAAATAACGGTCGTGGGTAACCATTAATAAGGAAAGATTAGGCTTTTTTAAAAATTCCTCTAGCCATTCAATCATATCAATATCTAAATGATTGGTGGGCTCATCTAAAATTAAGAGGTCGGCTTCGTTTATTAGGGCAGAAGCCAAGGATATTTTTTTCTTTTGTCCGCCCGAAAGTTCTTTAGCTTTTTGGCTTAAATCGGTTATTTGAAATTTTCCTAAAATCTGTTTAATTGAATTTTCGTAATTCCATGCGTCGAGATGATCCATTTTTCGAACCACTTCTTCAAATATCTCAGGAACTTCGTGAGTAGCCGATTTTTCAATTTCCATTAAACAAGTTTCGTATTGTTTAATAATATTTATGGTTTCGTTAGGACTGCTGAAAATAAGGTCTAAAACCGATGATTCGGGATCAAATTCAGGATCTTGTTGTAAATAAGAAACTCGAATGTCGTTTCGTAGAACAATTTGACCAGAGTCGGGCATTTCTTTTCCGCCAATAATATTTAAAATGGTGCTTTTTCCAGTGCCATTTCGAGCTATTAGAGCTATCTTTTGACCTTTTTCAATGCCAAAGGTTAAATCTTCAAAAAGATTTTTGTCTCCATAAGTTTTACTGAGTTTTTCGGCTAATAAAATGTTCATCTATCAAATTTGAGTGTCAAAAGTAATAATATTTTAGAAGGAATTTAAGTTAGAACCTAAATTCATTGTTTAAAGCGTGGAATTAAAATGTATTAAAACAAAAGAGCTCCAATTTCTTAGAGCTCTTTAGAAGTAATAAGGAAAAAAATTAGATTTTTTTCACGTTAATTGCTTTTTTACCACGTTTGTCTTCAACTATGTCGAATTCAACGCGATCGTCATTAGATACTTTTTCGTTTAAACCTGTTACGTGTACGAAAATTTCATTTTTGGTTTCATCTTCACATACAAAACCATAACCTTTACTTTCATTGAAGAATTTAATAACTCCGATAGGCATAATAATAATAATTAGGTAGTAAAATAATTTAATTACGATGCAAATGTAGAACTTTTTTTTGAATTAATTATAAAATATTTTTTTAATTGAAGATCTGCTTCATATTGAAAACATAAAAGGACTTAAATTTTGTTGCTTTAATCGCAAAAGATGATTTAAATATCTGGAATTTTTCGATTTAGGTATTGTTTTTTGCTTTATTTTGGGAATGTTGAATTAAGAAAAATATTTTCTAAAATAAATTGTTAAAAACTGAACTTGTTTAAAAATTTTTCGTTTATTTGTAATTATTCTTTTAAAAAATATTGTTAATAGATATAGCTATATGAAACTTTTTGAAGTAATTGATTCCGTTTTTAAGAATAACCCTAATAATGTTATGGTTTGGAGCATCTCTGAAAGCAGATTGGTATATCATAATAGTTGTATTTTAAAAAGTTTGGGATATTTAAAATCTGGAAGTTGCCCTTGTACAATGGAGGAATTTTTAAACATTGTTAGTTTAAATATTAGGGCTGAAGTTACTGAAATTGTCAGTTTCAATCAACAAGTAGAGCTGGTCCAGTTGCATATTACATTAATTAATAGCGAGGATAAGCCCGTATTATATCAATTATCGGCTTATAGTATTGAAAATTCACCTGATTTTAAAGTAATCGAATTAAGTAAGTTTCATTCATTAAATATCTCTTTATCAAAAGATTATTTGTTAAATGACGATTTAAAAAGCATTATTTCTATTCAAGCAGATGGGGTTGGGATTTTAGATGAAGACGAAAATTTTAGATATGCAAATACGGTAGCCAGTAAAATTTTTGGTTGTTATCCCAAAAGTTTGATAGGACGAAATTTAAAAGAGTTTTTGTCATTTGAAAATATCGAATTTGTAAAGTCCGAAACTTCAAAACGAAAACATGGTGAAAGTAGTTTGTACGAACTACAAATAAAACGGGATAACGAAGAACCTTGCTTTATTTTTGTTACCGCAACTCCAAAGTTTGACGATGCTGGACAGTATATTGAAACCATTGGTATTTTTAGAGATATAACGGATAAGAAAAAAGCGGAAGAGGAATTACTTATTGAGCAAAATAAAATAAAAAGCGTTTTGAATTCACTTCAAGATATGATTTTTATTTTCGATTCCGAAGGCTGTTTTGTCGATTACCTTCAGCCTGATAATTCAAAACTCTTAACTCCCTCTGGGTTTTTTATTGGAAAAAACTTGGTAGATGTTTTGCCTACTCAAATTGCAAAACTACAACTTAAGGCTGTGAAGAATATTAATCAAACTGGCAAATCTCAATCGTATGATTATCATATCCTAGTGAATAATGTGAAATATTGGTATTCGGCTCAAGTTTCAAAAATACAAGGAAATATTTTTTATAAAGAATTATTTATTGGAGTAGTTCGTGATATTACAGATAGAAAAAAGATAGAAGAAAAAACGAAAAAAAATGCAAGAGCACTTGAAAAACTAAATGATGAAAAGAATAAGCTTATTTCAATCATGGCACACGATTTAAAAAATCCTTTTAGTGCAATGCTTGGAATGGCGGAAATATTGAATAAATTTTACGACACTTTTTCTGAAGAAAAAAAAAGAGAGTACATAAAGAAAATTTTACTAAGCACCAAAAATATTCAATATCTTTTAGAAAACACTTTACAATGGTCGCTATCTGAACAAAATAGATTGCAATTTATTCCCGAGCAAGTTGATTTTTATCAATTAGCTGTAAAGATAGTGGTTGGTTTGCAAATTATGCTCAATCAAAAAGAAATTGTTGTAAAAAATAATATCCCATTAAATACATTAGTGGACTGCGATGAGCAAATGATGCACAATGTTTTGATTAATTTAATTACGAATGCTTACAAATATTCATATCCAAAAGGCAAAATTGAAATTAATTATTCAAAAGTTGATAACAATCATCAGTTTTCGGTAGTTGATTATGGTGTTGGAATAGCTAAAGAATATCTAAAAAGTTTTCTTGTAAAGGGTTCAAATTACTCTAAACAGGGAACACAAGGCGAAAAAGGTACAGGTTTAGGCTTGCTAATTTGCAAAGAGTTTGTTCAAAAACATCATGGAAAAATTTGGGTTACTTCTGTCGAAAAAGTTAAAACAGAGTTTAGTTTTACAATACCTATAAAATAGGTTTTTTGTATTTGTAAAATTAAAAATCCTTTTTAAAATGTTTCCTATTGATATTTATCCTACGGTCAAAAATATATCCTCATCTAGCCCTTATGGCTTTAATATCAATAGAATAAAATTTAATAAATTTAATTTTGCCCGTAGGGCATTAACATTTTAACAATATTATTAAACAGAACCTTTTCTTTTGTAAAATTTAAAAAAATCATCTTGCCATATTAATTCTATATTGCTTTGATTCGCAATAATATATTGTTCCAATGAAGGGTCCATTAAGCCAGTATATAATAAATAAAAGTTGGGTTTGTTATTCATAAACTGGATATCCATTTGGGCAACACTGCTGCCTGGTTTATGCGACATGCTTCTTCGTTTGGTAAAATGATAAAGAACTCTGGGTTTGTTGAAAGCTATAAGGTCTTGATTATTAGTTAATTTTGTGATTTCGGCAAAAGCATTTTTTACATGAGCTGAATAGGGTCCTTCTTGAATATTTTTTGAGCTTTCGTGAATAATCAATAACCGAGGATAATATTCAGTTAACATCATACCAGCAATAATTAATGATAAATAAACGCCACCTTTTCCAGGTTTTAAAGAAAGTACCGTTTGAGCTGAATAATATAAAATTAATGGAGCGATTGGTATCAAAAAACGAAATCCAGAGTGTTGATAAGGGTAAATCAAAAGTAATCCAAAATAGACCAAAATAATCCATTCGTTTAAGCCTGGTTTGTTGGCAATTGAAATAATTAAACCGGTAATAAAAAAAGTTAATATTGCCGAACCAAACAATGCTCCAAACCAAAGCTCGGAACTGCTTAATTCGATAAAAAAAGTCCGTAAAATTTCAGAATAATAATATACATTTTCTGTCATCATTTTATATGATAATCCATTCAAATCGAAAGAATTACCATAACCTGATGATCCGAAAATATTTCCTAAAAAAAGGAGATTTATTAAACTACATAGCGAAAACCCAACGGCAAGTGCTAGGAGTGGACCTTTAGCAGACTTTAGTATATTTTTGTGATTTTTACTTTTAATCCAAGTATAAATTGTTAGTTGAAAAGAATAGAGTAAAAGTGCTATAAATAAGGTGTTTCCAATAGTTTTTGTGGATGTTGCTAAGCCTGTAAATATTCCAGCAAGAATCCATTTTTTTATTGAATGTGGATTGTTCTGAAACGTTAGAAGGATAAACCCAATAAATAAGAGTGCAAAGGGGATATCTGCAATAATTTCGGATTTTAGGCCAACAAAATACGGATTAAAAAAAATTACGATATTTAATGCTAAAGCTGGAATTAAACCATATTTTTTCTTGAGAAAGAATACCGATAATATCGCAGTAATTACAAGTAAAAAAGACAAAAAATAATTATAGGGTGGAATATAATCTCCATAAATTTTGTTTAATGGAGCAATAAGCAATGGAAATACAGGAGGATAAGCAGTTGGACCTAAGGTGGAATAGTCTTCGTTAAAGACGTATCCAGTTTTTTCCATTGGTTTAAAGTGAGCAATATTGTCGGCTTGAGAAAGGTACTGTGAAAAATCTCCACCCCAATCATGATCGCTTCTAATATTTATAAAAAGCAGTGGTGCAAAAATGAAAAAAGATAGCAAAATCGCAACCAAAGGTTTATTAAAAAAATGTCCTATTTGTTTAATTTTGCCCATAAATGTCATAGCTTAATTCTCGTGCGAATGGTCATGCAAATCGCTGTGCGAATGGTCGTGAAGATGATACAAGCAAGTATGGAAATGGACAATTAATTGCGAAATGTGAATTCCCCAACGGTGAATAAACCACTCTCGAGCATTATGAACGGCAAATTCTTGCGATGCTAATAATTGTTTTGAATAAAGAATCGAAAAATCTTTTAAATCTTGATAAATATCGCATAAATCTTCTGCTACTTTGTCCGATTCATCCACGCAATTGCACGATTCTTCATTTTCGCAAGCGGTACTAAAAATAGTTTTTAATTCAATAAACAAATGTTGGTACTCTTCTTCGGTAACAAAACGTTCGTCAAAACTATCATCACTTGGTGTAATTTCGGGTATCAACGTGCCTTTTAAATACATCAAGGGAAAAAGTTTCTGCAAATAATTCATGATGGTTGTTTTGTCGTATTTTGAACATTTATCCATAAATTGAATAAATTCAAACGAGATACTCAGCAATTCGGTAACGTGCTTTGATTCAATTAAATCAATATCCGCAACATGTTCTTTATTTTCAAAATATGATTCTTCCATAATTATAAATTTTTTAATACATCCATAATAATTTTACATGAAATCTCAATTTCTTCAATAGAAATTGTAAGAGGAGGAGCAATTCGCATACTTTTCGAATCGAATAAAAACCAATCGGTTATAAGTCCTTTAGATAAACAAATATCAATAATTTTTTTGTTTGTTTCAAACGAATCAAACTCTAAAGCCATAAATAATCCTGCTTGACGAAAATCAATTACATGTGGAGCTTTTTCAAGATATTTTTTAAATAAATCGGCTTTTTGAGGAATGGACGGTAAAATATTTTCTTCTTCAATTACTTCTAATGTAGCCAATGCAGCAACCGTAGTAACTGGATTTCCACCAAATGTGCTAATGTGTCCTAAAATTGGGTTATTTGTAAACGACGACATGATTTTCGAGGAAGTAACAAAAGCACCAATAGGTAAACCGCCACCAAAACCTTTGGCTAAGGTAATAATGTCGGGCGAAAAGTTAGCATATTGAAATCCAAACATTTTTCCAGTTCGTCCAATTCCTGTTTGAATTTCATCGCAAATAATTAAAGTTCCAGTTTCTGCACATTTTTGTTGAAGTTTTTGCCAAAATTCGGGCTTAGCTTGTCGTATTCCAGCTTCGGCTTGCACCGACTCGATAACAATAGCTGCGGTGTGCTTGGTAATCAGTGAGATATCTTCTATTTCGCCAAATCTAATTAATTTGGTGCTTGGAATTAAAGGTTGAAATGAATTTTTATACTCTTCGTTTCCCATAATGCTTAATGCTCCTAAAGTACTACCATGATAGGCGTTATTACACGAAATTAGTTCGCTTCGTTGAGTATGTTTTCGAGCTAGTTTTATTGCTCCTTCAATTGCTTCGGAACCTGAATTTACAAAATATGTGGTGTTTAAATGGGAGGGAAGTATGCTCGAAAGTTTTTTGGCTAATTTAACTTGAGGAGAATAAATATATTCGCCATAAACCATCAAATGCATGTATTTATCCACTTGTTCGTGAATTGCTTTAACTACTTTTGGGTGACAATGACCAACATTGCTAACCGAAATTCCCGAAATTAAGTCGATGTATTTTTTGTGATTTTGATCAAACAAATACACACCTTCGGCTTTGATAATTTCTAACTCCAAGGGAGTTGGAGAGGTTTGAGCACAATGTTGATAAAAAAGACTTCGAAGATTTGACATGATATTTTTATTTAAAATCGGCATGAACTGCAATCCAAATACATTCTGGATTTGAGCTGGTTTGGATTACTCGGTGTAAAGTGTGTTTTGGAATAAATAGATGTTCGCCGGCAACAAGTTCAATTATTGTGCTGTCAGAATATTCAATTTTGGCATTTCCTTGAATTAAAATCACCCATTCGTCCGTATCTTGATTATACCATTTATTGTCAGGAGTTATATTCCCTTTTGAAACAATGCGTTCAATTTTAATATTTGAAGATTCTTTTAAAACTTCAAATATTTCCGAATCTTCAAAATCCCATTCGGGTATTTTATAAATGGATGTGTCTTTCATGATTTCACAAATTTACAAAAAATCGACTTGCCCTTTACCTTCTCTAATAATTTCGATATTGTCGTTTGTGCAATCAAGAATAGTGGATGGTTCATAATCGCCAAATCCTCCGTCTATTACAATATCTACTAATTCGCCAAAACGTTCATAAATTAGTTCAGGGTCGGTAATATATTCAACCCCCAAATCGTCTTCGGAAAGTGATTTTGATAAAATTGGATTTCCAAGTTCTTTAACTATTTCACGAATAATATTATTATCGGGTACACGAATGCCGACACTCTTTTTTTTGCTGGATAACAATTTTGGAACGTTGTTATTTGCATTTAAAATAAATGTATATGGTCCAGGAAGCACACGTTTCATGATTTTGAAAACAGAGTTATTTAAAGGTTTTGAATAGTCGGAAAGATGACTTAAATCGTGGCAAATAAATGAAAAAAGGGCTTTGTCTTTTTTAATTTTCATAATTTCCGATATTCTTTCAACCGATTTATGGTTAGAAATATCGCATCCAATTCCATAAATTGTATCAGTGGGATATATGATAACTCCACCATCTCTAAGGCACTCAACGATTTTTAAAATGTCTTTATGGTTTGGATTTTCATTGTAAAGTTTAATAAGCATACAATCAAAAAAAATAAAATAAAAAAAGGGTAAGCTACTTACATCGCACCGCTACAACCATCGTACCCTTGCTTCCTTCCGAACCTGAGGGAGTTTAATAGGAGCTGGTCGTATAAGACTTACCCACTGCAAAAGTACATATTTTTCTTTACTCTGCAAGTTTTTTTATTTTTTTTATTCACTATTGTCCGATGAAAAATTATTATTTCGTACCTACAGCACTTTTATTGTTTTTTATTTTATCATTTTGAAATTTTTGATTTCGTTTTGTGTAACAATAGATAAAATATTAATATTGTCCGATAAAATAAATAAATTTTGCTTTGGGTGTAAATTACATCAATCAATTTTTGCCTCAATCCTAAAGGATGAATTTATTTTCAGCAATTTACACCATTAAGGGCAGGGGCAATAAATTGCGGAAAAGCAATAATTTTAAAATACACGAAAACAAACTCTACCTTCCTTTATTTTAGCTATTAGCTTGTTATACAACATCATACAACAGATGTCAAAATTTATATCGGACAACAGTGATAAAATATAGAGACCTCTTGTCAAATCGTCAACATTTAAGTCATAATCTGAATTATTTATGAAATTTGATAATATTTTTTTACCCAAAGAGTTATAAACTATAAAAAGGATTGGAAAAACTTCGATATTGTTTGATTCTACTTGGTCTAAACCAACACCCGATTGAAAAGATTGAAAAGATTGAAAAGATTGAAAAGATTGAAAAGATTGGTGAAGATTGAAAAGATTGGTGAAGATTGAAAAGATTGAAAAGATTGAAAAGATTGGTGAAGATTGAAAAGATTGGTGAAGATTGAAAAGATTGAAAAGATTGGTGAAGATTGAAAAGATTGGTGAAGATTGAAAAGATTGGTTTCAGATATCGCTCACCAACTAGAGATTGAGTTAATTATTAGGAGGTTAGAAAAATGGGAGCGAATGTTCAATTCGTTTTTTAATTTGTGAATTCGTGGCTTATTTATTTAGAAACTTAGAGTTAGTGATTTCTGAGTATCATGTCAAAATTCTTTAATAAGTTTTAGATATTGCTGTCCTATTTGCAATAATACTAAATCGGAATACGCTAAAATTTAAACATTTACAAATAACCTTCATGTTTGTGTAACAATTGTTACATAAGTTGTTGTTTTCACTAGCTACTTTTGCTTCAGAAACTTTAAAAACAAAAACAATGAAACGAACGATAATTAAAATAGACGAAGAAAAGTGTAACGGATGTGGTTTGTGTGTTACTGGCTGCCACGAAGGAGCACTTCAGTTAATTGATGGTAAAGCCCGCAT
>JBBQWB010000040.1:0-23133 GCA_038210985.1 Bacteroidales bacterium | reverse complement strand
TTTCCATCTTTTGGGACTGCAAAGGTAAGAACTTTTTTTAATCCACAACACTTTTTTAAACTTTTTTTCTACCTTTGTTATACTTGGCTGATTATCAACTGGAAAAAATTATCTTTTTCCAAATAAAGCTTCGCAAAACTGCTCTCTTTGGCAAAACTTTGTTTTTACTGCAGGATTAGTGTTTGAAAAATCTATAATCCGAATTTGTTCTGTATTATATATATTGGTATACAGTTTCTGCCAATATCACCCCTTCTTTATTGTCAAAAATTTTGGGTGAAGTATCGAAATAACAAATCTATGGCGTAATGAGGAGGATTTGAAGAGGTCAACTTAATCTTCTAAAAATAAATTTATGTCTTATTATTGCTTGAGGATATTTTTTTAATTAATGAAAATAACAGACCTCCTGATATTGCACCCAGTATATATATAAGTATAACTGAAGCAAAAATGGGAATATCAATTTTCCAAAACAGAAACATAATAGTCATACTATCAATGTTTTGAAATGAAAATATGATTATGGTAAAAATAAACAATAAAACAAAAAACAATTTAAAAGTTTTCATAATCAGAGCATAATTTAAGGATGAATTTACGATTTAGCTTTTACTTCAAATAAGGTAATGTTTAACGAATTTATCTCTTTTGACAAGGAATCCATTTTGGGAGATAATAATTTGATAATCGCCGTTTGTGTATTAATTAGCTCCTTGTTGTTTTTAATTATTTGATTGTTGTTTTCAATCGTTTGATTATACTCTTTTTGCTTGTTTAACAGTTTGCTTTTAATAGCTGGATTAGAAGTTACAGCTATTTTTTTATCCTCATTTGATATTTGCTCAGCCAATTTTCTGTTCTTTTTTTCGAGTCCTTCGTTTTCACTATTTGCTTTTTTAATGATTTTTTGTGATTTTGAACTCTCTTTTTTAAACCCTTTTAAAACCTTATTTTTACTTTTTATGTGTTTCGGTAAAAAATCAAGATAATATTTTTTCACAAAATTATTGGTGTATATCTTTAGCTTGGCAAATTCGTCAGGATATTCATTGCTATTCAAATAAATATCGTAACCAAGTTTAAAAGCAATATTGAAAGAAACAGAATTGTCATCAATATATATGTAAGCTAATAAATCTCCTCTTTTATCCGTAATCTGATTAACCACTGTTTCTTTCGCTGTTAAAATACCATCCACTTCTCGTACTCTTTGTTTATTTTGTTTTTTGACAAAATGCTTCCAATATTTGCTTACCTGATTAACGTCGCCCTTTAATATCACTTTTCCAACATTTACAGAAACTCCATTTATCAGAAGATTTTCTTCTTTAAAATTAAGTAAAGATTCTTGAGCTTGAATACATGTGAACGCAAAAAACATGAAGATGGATATGATTTTTTTCATTTTATATTTTATTATAGTGATTTTATTGTAATGATAAAAATGCTAATCTTTTTATTCAATCCTGTAATCGGAGTGATAATTTTAAAATCTGTTGAGTCGGTTAATGTTATCTGATCTGTTACAGCTTGCATCATTGGAATGATTAGCCCTTCATCTTTTTTATCTGTGGATATTTCAATTGTTGAAGTTTCGGGATTGATAAGTTGAAGTTTTAAAATGCCAGGTGTTTTGATAAATTCGGCAAAATACTGATTGATTTGCTCTATGTTGCCCCTCATCAGTTCACCTCTTATTGCCCACGAAAATGTAGTTGCCGTTAATTTCATCCTGTCTATATTTAAACTATCCAATTTTAGTTCGTAATTATTGATAATTATCTCTTTTTCAGTTTTAAAACTACTGTTTAACAGACTGATTTTAATGAATGCCCAACCAAATATAATTAAGATTATTACAACTAAACTTACATAATATTTTTTGTCTAAAATAAATTTCACAAACTTATTTTCTTTTTTCGGAGAATCTTTTGTATTCTCTAGTTGGCCTGCTTTTTCTACTTTTTTATTCATGTTTTCAATTTTTATATCCTGTAAAGTAAGTCTTTTGATTAGCTTGATATTAAACTATTTACAGAACTATTTATTTTTATAAAAGGTATTTTTGAGAATAGTAAAGGTCGGAATATTAAACTAAATTATGTTGTATAAATCTTGGAAAGATTTACATAATTCACGCATTTATATTAAAATCACACTAATATCAATTCTATTTATAAAATAGTCTGAAAAATATTTTGTTCTAGATTTCTCATTCCACTAAGTTTCATTCGAAATGACAATTATTTGCATCTTTCCTCCCACGCCCAATAATGAATTGCGACTGTCAATTCCGAATCCGACTAATGGCAGAGAGGAATCTATTTGACAGAATAAAGCATCTCTTCGCTCATTACATCACAATTTCAAGTTTTTAATATATACCTTAAATCCGCAGAAAAGTTATCAATAAAAATAGTCAAAACACTGTTTATAAGCAACATACACAATGTTTGACTGCTCAAAAATTTCATCGAATAATTACATTTAAAATGATTAGTCGTGAAAAATGAAAACCTTACAAGAAAATCGACAATTTATGAGTCATCCTTTAAGAACCGAATTCATCGTGTGTTGCATGGTCATTCTGTTTTAGCTTGGTAATCAATTCATTGTTTTTAATGTCCGAAACACGACACAAAAGACCATCAACCTCTACAATGTCATTTATTTTTATTTTGGATTCTATTAATAAAATAATGCCGGAAATAAAATCACTGAAAATATTTTGCAACCCCAGTCCAATACTTACCAGCAGTGCTTCTGCCCCTCCCAATAATAAGGTAAAGTTGAACCCAAGTACTTGGAAAGTAGCAATGATTGAAAAAACAACGATTACATACTTTACCAAATTATAAATCGCATACTTTTTTGCCTTATCAATATGGGTCGTATTATTAATGCTTTTCTTTATTACCCAAAGAATAATTTTTATTACAATAAATAATAAAAACACCAAAAGTATTGAAATCACTTTTAACTGGTACGTATTAATATGGAAAAGGGTGTAATCAAAAAAATCTTTCATTTCGTATCATTTTTTTTGTTCTCTTTTGTAATAACATCAAAATTCGGCAATTTATAATCTTCCGTCGTATATTTTTTTTACTTTTGTTAAAGAATATTCATAATTTAAACGGCAGCAGTATTGAAAATAGCGATAATTTCTGATATTCATGAAGATATTGTAAGTTTGAAAAAAGCTTTAAATTTGATTGAAATTGAAAAGTGTGATCATATTATATGCTTAGGAGATATTTTAGGATACCCATTTGACCGTGCCAAGTATGAATCTACTAAAAATGCAAGTCAGTGCATCTCACTTATTAAGGACAATTGTTCAACTGTTTTACTTGGGAATCACGATATTTTTCATTTAAAGAAAATTCCACAATTTCATTCCGACTTCGATTTCCCAGAAAATTGGTATGAGTTGTCTCCCAAACGAAAAACGGAATATGGAAAAGGGAAAGTGTGGAACTATTCAGACGATTATCCTTCAATTATTAACGAGAAGGAGTTTCATTATTTGAACTCTTTACCTGAATTTATAGTAAAAGAATGTGATGGTATTAGTTTCTTGCTGTCTCATTTTTTATATCCAAACTTTTCGGGATATGTATCCACTTTTTATGGCGAAGAGAAGCGAATTAAAGATCATTTAATTTATCAGCATGAAAATAGTTGCAATCTTAGTATTTGTGGACACATGCATATAGAGGGATTAGGGATTTATTACGATAGTCAAGATGGATTTTTCTCCAAACTTTTTGACAGTTTTAGATACTACTCTTATGGAGAGAAAAAGCTCAAAAATAAAAACTGTTGTGTCACTATTCCTGCACTTGCAGACAATGGTCAAGTAAATGGATTTGCTGTTTTTGACACACAGAATTACAGCATCAACGCAATTTCCTTAAATACAAATCGAAGATTTATATTATGAAGAGAATTATTAAAGCAGGATTTTTTCAAAAAATAGTTTTACCCTCACTATTAGCAATTGTGCTTTTTGTGATAGCAGCATTTGCTTTTATCGTACCCACATTCGAAAACAATGCAATTTTGCAAAAGAAAACAATGCTCAATGAACTGACAAATACGGTACTGAGTATACTTTCTAAATACCATAATGATGAAATTAAAGGATTAATTTCGACAGAAGAAGCTCAAAGTAAAGCGAAGGATGAAATAGAAGCATTACGCTATGGAGTTGATAAAAAAGATTATTTCTGGATTACAGATTTAAAGCCTACGATGATCATGCATCCATATATGCATGAGTTAAACAATAAGAGTTTGCAAGAATTTCAGGATCCCGATGGGAAAAAAATATTTATCGAAGCAGTAAAAATTGCACAAACTGATGGAGAAGGATTTATTAGTTATAAATGGCAATTCAAAGACGATACAAATCAGGTAGTGCCAAAACTAAGTTTTATAAAAAAATTCGCTCCGTGGGGATGGATTATTGGAACAGGTATATATCTAAACGATGTACAACTCGAAATTTCAAAATTAACCAGAAAACTTATCTTTATTTTAATCGCAATTTTTGTAATTATTTCAATGATTATTTCATTTATCACCTATCAGAGTTTAAATATTGAGAAAAAAAGGCGCAAAGCAGAGAAGCAACTCAGCGAGTCGAGAGAAAAGTATAAGTCACTAATTGAATCGTCTACCGAGGGGATTATTTTACTTCAGAATGATAAAATTTCTTTTTCCAACTCATTTATTCAAAACTGGCTTCAATACTCTTCCTCGGAGATGCTAGATGTTAACATTGAAAATATTATCTATTCCGATGATAAATTTAATATTAATGATTTTGATAATGACTCCAAAATAGAGATATCGGTTGTTAAAAAAGATGGAACAAAATCGGATGCTATACTCTCTATTCTGACGGTTAAATTTGCCAATAAAGAGGGAGTGTTGATGACTTTTCAAGATACCAGTGAACACAGAACTACTCAGTATGAATTGGAAGAGACTAAGAGATGTATGTACAACATTTCTCAGGTTGCAAATTTTGGTTTTTTTAAATTTAACATGAAACGTAATTCGCAATTAATTGAGTTTAACGACATCATTGTCTCTTTACTTGGTTATAACAATGCAGCAGAACTAAGAAACATCTCTTTTTTTAATTTATTTTCGAAAAAATCTGATATTAAAAAACTATTACTCGACCTAAAAACAAAACAAAAAGTCCAAGGCAGACAGATTTCATTAAAGAAAAAAGATGGAACTACTATTTTAGTAAATATCAGTCTGACATTCAACGAATCAAATGTCCATAAATATTGTTATGGCATTATCCAATCAGCTAATAATCAATTATCGAATAGAGAATTTGACCAATTTTCTCATGATTTTACTTCAGCATTTGCACGCAATCAACAACCCATAAAATCGTATAGTGGTCCGGTTGTAAAATGCCAAAGCAACTCATCAATACAACTAGCCATTGAATTAATGACACTGAACAATACGACCCATATTCTTGTCATGATAGACCAAAACTATGTTGGCATTGTTACATATTCTGATATTATCAACAGAATGTTGAACTTGAATATCTCTTTAGATTCTCTTGTAACTGATGTTATGACATCTCCGATTGTTTTTGTAGACATAGATTCACATATGTCTGATGTGGTGAATAATATGAAGAAAAATTCAATTTCTCACATTGTGCTAAAAAACAATTTAGGAGAAGTAATTGGGGTGGTGGATAAAACCAATTTATTTGGCGTATATATTAGCACCAATGATTTGATAAACAATTTATTAGAGCAAAAATCCACCACTTCTGATTTGCTTCATATTAGAAATGAATTACCCAAATTAGTAAGACCATTGTTGAACGAAATTGGAAGCGCAAATACTTTTAGCAAAATCATTTCAAAATTTAATGATCAGATTACCAATAGAATTATTCAAAATGCAATCAAAGAGATTGGGGCACCTCCAGTTCCTTTCGCTTTTATTTCCATTGGAAGTGCTGGTAGAGAAGAGTTAACTTTTAATTCAGATCAAGACAATGCTATTATTTTTGAAGACAGTAAAGAGCACCCTATTGAATATTTGCAAAAATATTTCCACGAACTCTCGACAATTATTTGCACAAATCTCGATAAAACAGGCCTCGTGTTTTGCAAAGGTGGATATATGGCCAATAACCCAAAATGGTGTCAACCATTATCTAAATGGAAAAATTATTTTAATGAATGGATTGTAGAAGCCGATGCTAAAAATATTATGAATATTTCAGTATTCTTTGATCTAAGATTCATTTATGGTGAAGAGACGTTGTTTACAAGTATTGAAGATTATATTTTTGAAGCATTACATGGTCAATCAACGTTCTTCTATTTATTGGCTCAAACCACAGTGGGTTTCAAAACTCCCATTAATGTATTTGGGAATATCTCGGGAAAAAAAAGTGAGTCGATTGATGTAAAAAATTGCTTAGCTCAAATTATCATGTTTGCCCGACTATATGCATTAAACAATAACATAAGACATAAAGGGACCCTGGATAGAGTGGAACAATTAAACAAGCTTGAAGTGTTAAGTAATTCAACGACTGAAGAGATATTTTTTCAGTATCATTTTTTGATGCAACTTCGATTAAAACAACATCTTACGGATATCTCAGAAAATAATGAAATTACAAATCATATTTTCCCTAAAAAAATGTCGGAAATGGAACAAGTGATTCTGAAAAAAGTACTTTCTCAAATGAATGGATATGGCGAAAAAATTAGCGCCAACTTCATGAGTGCATACAAAGGATAATGCTTTTGGGAAAATAAGAAATATTTTTAACCAATTATACTAATTCGTTTCAGTAATTGAAAATTTAAAATTTCAATCTCCTTGTTATTCAGTTGGATAATACCATCGTTTTTAAATTCAGTCAATACCCTCACTGCGTTTTCTTCAGAAATAGCAGATAACTCTGCAAGTTCCTTTCTTGATACCATTAAATCGAACTTGTTTGATTGGCAAAGTTCCGAAAGATAAATAATGCTATCCGCTACTTTACCTCTCACTTGCTTTTGATTAAGGGAAATCAATTTACCTAGTATGTTGGAAACTGATTCTACAAATGCACGATTTAATTTAAGCAAAAAATTATGATTGTTGTAGTACATTTTTTTAATCACTTCTATGTCTACATTGCAGGTTGTGCAATTATTTAATGCACCGATATTGTAGGAATAGTTAGGGGCCCCAAAAACGGATAATAAACCAATGTAATTTGACTCAACCAATATATTTAAAATAATTTTTTTATCATTTATTCCATCAATAAATACTTTTGCGTTTCCTTCGAGTATAATAATTGCTTGTGTTACAGTTTCGTTCTGTTTGCAAATAATTTCATGCTTTTTGTATTGAACACATACTGGATTGATTTCATCCTCAAACCCCATCTCTTTAGCCGTGAAATAAATATCACATTTTAAAAGACAGTTTTGACAATTATTGTTTTTTATAAATCGCATTGTTGTATAGAGTGTTTCTGTGAAAAAAATCTTAGAATTGTTTTTTACAAAATTAATCGATTTTTTAGATATTTTGCTCAATAATATTTATCCCAAAGCAGATATTTTCATTTATTCAATTTTTTTTAATATTTTCATTTTCTAATTCATTCAGATTAAGCGAAATTAAATACAAACTAACAAATTTAGTTGATATATAACAATGTTGTATTGCAATTATTTGAAATTCAATTGTTTGATAAAATTAACAATTAATCATTAAATTTGCAGAATCAAAAAAATGGCAAATTAATATTAAAAATTAAAAACAAAAAATCATGCACGGACCAGCAGCAAAACTTGATAAAGATCATGCAGCAGCACGAAAATCAAGGTTAGGAGTAATCCTATTTTTTATCTACGTAATCGTTTACGCTGTATTTGTCGTAATCGGATTAGTCGATCCAGAACTCATGGGGCTTCATGTCCTTGGAAATCAAAATCTTGCAATTGTATATGGCTTCGGTCTAATATTACTTGCGATTATTATGGGATTCATCTACAATGCAATTTGTACAAAAATGGAAAACGAAGTGAATAAGGAGGATAAAGATGATTTATAGTGTATCAATTTGGGCGGTAGTAATTTTTGTTTCATTTGTTGCCGTAGTTTTAGGACTTTCATTTTATTTTGCAGGCAAAACTAAGTCTGCTTCGGGTTATTATGCTGCAGGTGGAAATATCCACTGGGCAGTTAACGGAGTTGCTTTTGCAGGTGATTATCTTTCAGCAGCTTCCTTTTTAGGTATTTGTGGGATGATTGCCGTATCTGGATACGATGGATTTTTATATTCTATTGGTTATCTTGCGGGATGGGTTGTTGCGCTGTTTTTAGTAGCCGAACCCATGAAAAGATTGGGAAAATATACATTTACCGATGCATTGGATGCTAGATTTAACTCTAAAGCAATAAAATTAACTGCAGCGATAAGTACTCTTATTGTCTCTGTGTTTTATTTAATTCCTCAAATGGTTGGTGCTGGCGATCTTGTAGTTCCACTTTTAGGATTGCCTCATTGGGCTGGTGTTCTTATCGTTGGTTCAATCGTGATTTTTATTGTTGCTACAGCCGGTATGACATCCACTACCTATGTGCAATTTATTAAAGGGGGGTTACTAATTATTTTCTCAACAATTCTTACAATTTACATCCTAAATAATGGTTTTACACTTAATCCAAGTAAGGACTACCATAAATTTGAAAAAATTGGTGCAAAATTAGAAAACAATGCAGTAGTCGGGACTTCAGATTCTACATACATTTTTAAAAGTTCACATACTGTGGACCATAAATTCACTTTCGTTAAATTAGAAAAAAGCGGAATTACAAAATGGTTTAAACTTTCAGCTGATTCTACTTCTTTGGATGAAACTGTATTTATCTCAATTGCTGAAGATGGAACAAAACTGTATAATGGATTGCCAAAATCAGCTGCTAAATTTTTCCAAGTAGGACATATTTCTAAAATTATAAAAGATGGAAAAGAGGTTGATAAAACTGGTCCTGTAGGTCCTTTTGAATTTTTGTCAACTTTCGAAAATTTAGAGATTATTCGATTTGCTAAAAAAGAGATTAAAGACCAAAAAACTACGGTTTGGTATCAAAATCCAACTCATGGAAAAGATATGATTAACCCTGGTTTGCTTTATAAAACCTCTACAAAAGCTGGAGCTACTATGTGGGATAAAATCAACTTTATCTCTTTAATGTTGGCTCTTTTCTTAGGAACATCTGCATTGCCTCATATTTTAATTAGATATTATACTGTATCTAGTCAAAAAGCGGCTCGTAAATCGACCATTGTTGCCATTGCGGCAATTGGGTTCTTCTATGTATTAACTTTATACATGGGACTTGGCGCATCTGTAAATGGTGTACTCGATGTTGAAAGTAGTAATATGTCTGGACCTCTTTTAGCAAAATATTTTGGAATTGGAATATTCTCAATTATTTCAGCAATTGCTTTTGCAACAGTTCTTGGCACGGTGAGTGGACTTATTGTCGCGTCCTCAGGTGCTATTGCTCATGATTTCATGGATAAATATTTAAATTTAAAAATGGATGATAACAGTAAAGTAAAAGCTGGAAAAATATCTGCTGTAGTAGTAGGTCTTATTGCTATTGTTTTAGGTATCTTATTCCAAGGAATGAATGTCTCGTTCTTAGTTGGTCTTGCATTTGCAGTTGCTGCATCTGCAAATTTACCAGCCATTCTTTTCTTGCTATTTTGGAAAAAAACAACGGCTAAAGGGATTGCTTATTCTATAGTCGTGGGTATATTATCTTCTGTAATCTGTATTTTATTCTCTCCATCCATGTACGAAAGATATGGTTTGGATAAAGCATCAGCACCATTCCCAATAGACAATCCAGGTATCGTTTCAATTACCTTATCTGTTCTTGTATTGATAGTAGTTTCTCTTTTAACACAAAAAGACAATGACACTAAAGTAGAAAATTATCATAACGATTAATTTCTAATTTTTGAGCCATGTTTAAATTGCCTCGTTATTGTGGTAATTTAATCATGGTTCATTTTTTTTGTTCTCTTTTGTAATAACATCAAAATTAGGCAATTTATGATCTTCCGTCGTATATTTTTTGGGAATTGTGGTGGAGTTACCATCACTCGTTGCTCTGTAATGTGGTGACATAATCTCAATCTCCATTTCTTTGAATACATCCTGCATATTCTGATAAAGCATTGAATAAATTTCAGACTGTTTGTTGTCCACTCTTATATAATCATTAATCTGGTAAGACACAGCTATTCATTTCGTTTATGATTAGTCCTTGAAATATTCAGCAGTCCTTAATCTAAGTTTGGTTTTATGAAATCAGTCTTTTATGCAATTATTATTGTCCGATAAAAGTAAATAAATATTTTTATCTTTTTTACCTCACTCCTTAAATCCACAGAAAAGTTATCAATAAAAGCAGTCAAAACATTGCGTATAATTAATTTACACAATGTTTTGACCGCTCGAAAATTTCATCTAATTAAGTGCTACAGAACAAAATAAATAGATTAAAATTTTCGGTATATAATTACAAAAAACATCAACACAAGTAAGCCTTTTTTCTGGAATTTATTTTATCAATTAAGAGTATGATAAATATAGATTCACGCAATAGATTGATAATCAATTTGGTATCAGATGCAAGCCTGTTGGATTTTCATACAGCGATATTATCAAAATTTAAATAGGTCGTATTCTCCTGTGAAAACTCCATCTTCTATAAAGTAATAGTGATGACAAACATTACTATTACTTTGTTTATATTGCCTTTTACCATGTAAGGATTAATTAGAATTATTTATCACCCCAGAACCATCTATAGTTTTATTGATAACGGGATGTCCTTTATAATACACTTTACTACTACCTTTAATCACAACATTAAGAGTGCTGTCCGTTGATAATTCACAAGCTCCACTCCCACAAACATTAACCACAGAATGTTTAGTCTTAAAAGAAAAAGCATGAATTTCGCCCGAACCGCTTATGTTAATGATTTGACAATATGAATTACCGTTAAGATTAATATTGCCAGACCCACTTATAGTCAAATTAGTTTTTGCGCTTGAATTAAGATTAGCGTTAATATTTCCAGACCCACTAATATTTAGCGAAACTGTGTCGCTTGATTCAAAGGTGTTTTTTGTATTTATACTACCTGAAACAAATAAACTTCTATATTCTGGCATCGAAATATTGATATTGCTTTGGTTATTGATAATCTTAAAGATTCAGACAAATTTGACATTCAAGTTAAATTAATGATGTTATCGTCAAAATTTGATAGTAGAATTGAGCCTCATCCTTTATCTAAAAAAGATTTTTCTTCAGATAATCCATTTGTTCGTGAAATATTAGTTCATGGAATAGAAATTATTACGAAAGAATAATTTTAATATTTTCACTCATTAGTATTTGCAAAAAAACGCCAACTTCGCCTTAAAATGGATATCCAATGGCAAAGTTGAAAACAGGATTTCCATACTCAAAATCCCATCCTTCAGCTGGTCGTTTTAATGGTGCCGCCAAATCAAAGCGAATCACAAAGCCTTGAACATCCACACGCAATCCAAAACCAGTGCCTACGCCAAATTGGTGGATGAAATCGGAGGTAAATTTTCCGCCTATTACGTTTTCGTTCAAATTCCAAATATTTCCAGCATCGGCAAATAAAGCACCTTTAAGAACCGAAATTATTGGAAAACGATATTCTAAATTACCTTCCAAACGGATATCTCCTGAGCGGTCAAAATATAGATTTCTGCTGTCCACAGGATTATATACGCCTGGACCGAGTCCGCGGATTTGAAACGCACGAACACTATACGATCCTCCTGAAAAATACTGCTTCACATAAGGCAAGGTTTTCGAATTGCTGTAAGGAATACCGATGCCACTAAAAATACGTCCAACAAAGACATGACCGGAATGACCAATATCATAATGGTAACTCAAATCCAAATCGCCTTTTACATATTGTGCATAAGGTAAACCTAAAAAACTTTTTGTGGTATCAGAACCCTGGTTTTTTGCAAACAGACTAATGGTGTTACCAGCGATATCGAAATTAAACTTGAGATAAAACCGACCTTTTGTTTGAATTTCACTTAATTCACTAAACGTAAATGAATAGGTCAAACCTGCAATAAACTGTTGTTCAAAACTGCGTTTAAGAAAAGGGTTCTCATTTAAAATTAAATCAAAACGCTCACTTTTTTTACCAAGCTGAACATAATTGATTTTAATTGGATCCAATTGGTGAGTTACAAAACGGTTAGCGTTCCAAATATATCCAAACGAAGCCGAATACGAATTTAAGGAGTAAAGCTTGCTTCTTCTATAGTAATCCGCACCAATACTCACTTTGGTTTTTGGAATGGCATTTTTGAAATACTTATCCAATCTTCCTGGAAAAATTAAACGTGGAAAAATCAATGAAACGTTCAATCCCAACTGCAAACTGCTTGAACCGCTGGTTTTGTTGCCAAATTGTTTTTCGTAACCAAAATTTCCAGATGCTGAAAAGTTTTCACCGCCTTTAAAAACATTACGATTAAGATAAGTCACGCCCAAGTTTGGTCCTGTAAAGTTATTGGATTTGGTTACACCTTGCAACTCCGCCCTAATTAATCTTTTGGTCATTGGAGATAAGCAAATTGAGGCTTCCAAATGCCGGAGCCTCAGACTGTCTGTTCCCGCAGAATCTATTTCTTTATATTTTATGTTGACAAATTTATAGGTTCCAATTGAAGAAATCAGCTGGCTTGTATATTTTGATTTAAGAGGGTCGTAAAGCTGTCCTGGTTCGAGTAAAATAAAGGGTCGCAAACGTTTGGGCTTAAAAAACACTTTACGTTGAACAAAAGTAACACCATCGACAGTTGTGGTATCCAGCTGAACGCCTGCCGTGTCTTTTGTAACATTCGGCTCCACCTCCACTTTATCTATAACATAAGGTACTTTTGATTTTGGGGGAACTCCTATTTTCAACTTCAGATATAAATTGTAATGATTGTCCTTGTTTATGTTGGTGTCGGCCTGAAAAAGTATAAAACTAGAATTAAAATTGTAATAGCCCCGCTTTTTCAAATACTGGTCAATTCGGTTGCGTTCGTCTTTAAAGGCTCGTAAATCGTAACGGCTTCCATTTTTCAGAATCGTCTCGGAAAGCGAATTAGTAAGTTCTTTATAAATAGGAAAGGAATCCAATTTATCGATAGAATCTACCTCAACCGTGTACCTTTCCAAATGATAAGGCTTTCCAATCACGACCGTATAATTTGTTTTTGCTGTTTTGGAACTGCTTTCTTTTTTAATAAATGATGAAATCATACTGTGAAAAAAACCACTATTTTGCAAACGGTTTTCTATTAAATCTTCCGTATTTTCAATTTTAACATTTGAAAAATAAACAGGCTCTTCCCCTATCCTTTTGTTTAAAAAACGGATAATGAATCCTGGCTTTTCTTTTTGGGCTTTATAATGGCAATATAAACCTGGATAAAATCCCAAAATTCTGGTGTTCGGTTCGGGATAGAGCAAACTTTTCAATTCTTTTTCCAAACCAGACTTATCTTTGATTTTCACCGAATCTTGAACCTTCACTTTTCCACCACGGAAGAGTAATTCATCTGTTGGAATATGTTTTTTGACACTGCACGCAGAAAGCATGATTAAAATCAAAACAGCAAATAAAACACGGTATTTAGAAAAGTTACTTTGCATTACTTTTTAGCTTTTTTATCTTTATTATTTTTCTCCTTGTCATTTTTCGCGTCTTCGGTTGAATCATCTTCTTTTGGTGGGGCAACTCGTAAGTCTCCCCATTGATTAAACTGACGTTGAAAAATCAAAGAGATTCCATTTACAAACACCTGTCCATCAATAACATTTTCAAATTCATTGTTACGGAATCCTTTTAAACGCCAACGTCCGTCTTTGGTCAATAAGTACTGAATACTGGCATTTCCCACCAATGGTTTTTCTTCTCCGGGATGTGCATCGCCTTCAACGCTTACGTTGCTTCCAACTTGCACAATCAAACGGTCATCCCACAATTTTTTCTGAGCACTTACATTCAAATCTGTGCGTTGTTGTGCAGTTTCTCCTTGGTAATCGGTATAACTATTCAGCCCAAAATCGAGTTCAATTCCTGTATTTCCCATCAATTTAGCCGAAAAAGCATTCATTTGATCTGACAGGGCTTGATTTATGTTTTTCCGAACCATACTCGCCGCACCACCATCGCTTCCATCAGAACTGGAGTTGGGATAAAATTTCCGCAATACCAAAAGTGAAAAAACTTGTTTATTAAGTTCTTCTTCTTCGCTATTCAGTTGCTTGATGCGACCATACACACTTCCGTCAATTGCACCACGTGAATCTTCTGGCATATCCAAACGGAAATCCAATATTGGCTGGTTTAATTCTCCTTTAACGTTCAAGAACACAAAGAACGGTAATGTTTGACGATATTTGTTTTTTACTTCTTCGCTGGCACCTGAAGTTTGCGAAGCCATCAAAGCGGAAACAGATGCTTCTATCGAATATTTTGCTGTAACATTTAATTCAGCATCCATCGGGTCGCCACGCCAAGTGATAGAACTGCCTGGTTCTAATTCAAATTTACGTTTCACCAAATTATAAAGGCTCAGACTATAATGTCCGTTATTGATATCATAACGTCCAGTCAAAGTCATTCGTCCATTGTTTGCAATATTGAAATCTAAAGCACCGACTCCTGAAACTTTCAAATTATCACCAGTATTCGGGTCAATAATCACGTTGAAGGTTGCACCTTTATCAATATTTAATTTTGCGTGCAATTCGATGCCACTAAGACTAGCCACAAAAGCCGAATCATTGGTTCTTGTAAGGATATTGTCTGGATTTTCTTTATTGACAAATTCTACAATGCCGTCGCGTTTTTCTAATTGGGCTTGTGAATCAGGAATGGCATAAGTGAAATTTGTACTTTTGTTGATACCAATATTCAAATCGACTTTTGGAAAACTCAGCCTTCCTTTTATGGTGCCATCCATATCAAAATTTACTATGCCATAATATAAATCATTGTCTTCTTTGGTCGAATTCAAGGCTTGGAAATTTTTTCCGTTTACACTCAAATCGAATTCCGGATCGGAGATGTTTTCTATTGAAATTGAACCGTTTAAGGTAAATGTATTCTTTTGTTCATCTTCAATTGAAAAATTATTCAACGTGATGCCTGCATTATCGATTTTTATTTTATCGTTGGTCAAACGGAATTTTGAATTGAGTTGGCTCACGTTAAAAACAGCGTTGTTAAACTGCAAATAACCTTCGTATTTTGGGGAACTCACATTACCATGAACCGCCATTTTCCCGGAAATATTTCCCGAAGCATCTTTTAAACTTTCACCCGAAAGAGTGGCAATGGTTTTCATGCCAATTTTTTTCAAATCTAAATTAAAATCGAGTTCAGAACCGACCTTTTGAGGAGAATAATCGCCCTTTATCGCCAAGTCTATATCATCGCCTTTGATGTCGAGATTAAGATTGTAATTACCGCCAGTTTTAGATTTGGCTTTTAGGGTCAGTTTTCCCAAAGGTGCTTTTAAAGCTGTCAAACTATCGATGCTAAAGTCAGCGTTCAATCCAAACTTTTCAAGCGGATTTACCACAACAATATTGCCCTGCAAGTCGCCCGAAGCTAATAATTCATCTTTATTAAAGAGTGCCAAAAGGTTAGCGAGCTTGAAGTTTTTAAAACCAATGCCAATATTATCAGGCGAGGTGTCCATCAAGTTATTTGCAATGGTAAGACTTTGCTCGTTTCGACTCAATACAAAATTTTGTGCAGTAATTTTCTTGTCATGAATACTAATTTGATTATCCTCTGGAATCGACCAAATTTCGCCTTGGAAAATAAGTTTTTTAGGATCAAGGTGTATTTTTAAATTTGAGCTTTTCCCCGAGATTTCTGCCTGCACCACATACATTTCTTTTTCACCATCAAATGCATTGAAATTCAGCTTTAAAATTCCATCTTTCAAATCGCCGTCAAAAAATGTGCGATGCATTACAAAAGGCTTTGCATTAAGTTCCGTAAAACCTAATTTAAATTTTGCTTTGTTTTCGGTAGAATTAAAATTCATTTGCAAACTATCTAAGGTTTTATCGGCATAATCAATATATGGCAGATTAAAATTGGCTTTTAACGTTTTCTCTTGCTGATCGAATTCTACGTTCAAATTAAGCGTATCCATCGTTTTGATATCGGGCACCAAAAAATCGGTTATCAATTTTGTTTCCGAAAGTTGCATATTTATTTGCAACTTCACTGGTTTGCTAATGGAATCGACATGTTCTGTGTAATCCGAAAAATAACCTTTTAAATGATGCTTAATGGTGCTAGTAACACTATCGATACCAGCATTTGCTCGCAACTTTCCGTTGAAAAAATTGCTTTTGATATCCATCGCAGTGCTGTCATTTGTAACGCTAGCGGTCAAATCGACAATGCCCAAATAATAGGCACTCTCATCGTAAATTGCAACGCCTTCTGAAAAATGGCTAACAAAATCAAACTCCTTGGCATTGCCTTTAAAGCTGGCATTCATTCTCAACTTGGCTTTTATTTGCTTTTTGGTCAAGCCCAACGCATATAAATCGGCACCTTCCAAGTTAAAATCTATTGCGATTTTTAGCGAAACCGAATCGAGTTCGATTTTAGAATCCACCATTAAATCTAAATTTTCATCTTTGTATTTCAACGTAACATTTCCTTTGCCGTCAATCAGATTTCCATCGAGTTTAAGTGCGGAAAAATCGTATCCATTAAATTCCATTTTTGAAAATTCGGAAGCTAATTTTGCATTCAAATCATTGATATTTTTGCCATTCCCTGAAACTTTCATTTTAAAAGCAACGGTTCCGATTTTCGGGTTTTTCAAAATTTTTCCGAGTTTAAGATCAATCACATTTACATTAGCCGAGAAAGCAATTTCATTTTGTTGCTTAAACTGACCATCTATTTTTATTTTCCCTTCGGGAATGATAAGTTGGATTTTAGCTTGAAAATCATCCAATTTTCCTTTTAATTGACTTTGTAGCAAAACGTTTGTGGGAATAGAAATGCCCAAATCCTTCTCGGAAACAAAATTGGTTAAATCGGATCGAGTTGAAACAAAAGTGAAATCATCCAGATCGGCGACGAATTTATCAAAGTCTGTCAGGTTTATCAACTCGCCATGTGTTTTAATTGCCGTATTTTGTCCCCAATTCACCAAAAATTCAGACAGATTTACTTTAGCGAATGTTCCGTTGGCTTTGATATGTCCGGAGAATTCATGTTTGGCAAGTTTCTGAAGGTATTTGTTTTTTCGGAGTTCTGGTTGAAACACAAATGCATCGTTCATATCCACGACAAAATTCTTTAAATCCATGGTTAAACGCGAGTCGTCAGGTTTCTCAATAAATTTCTGCATAGAAGCGAACTGTGCTTTTAAGTTGGCATTAATCGAGCTATTCCCTGTTATTAAAACTAAATCATCCACCGAAAACTTAGTAGAATCAAGTGCCGCAAAAAAAGCCAATTGTTTCAATATCAAACCACTGCTTTCGTGAAAAGACAAGTTTTCAAGATGAAGTTTTGCGGATTGATTTTTAGAAAGTGTTATATCATTTGCCTTAAAATCGAAAATATTTAAAACAATATAGTTTGGATTAAAGTTTTTTATTTTTTCAGATTTCTCGCCTACTTGATAATGTAAATGATTGTTTTTAAGCTCGATAGACTCCACTTGAACATTCCAATTTGGCCAGATAAACGGTTCGATAATTTTAGGTTCTGTTGGATTGTTTTCGGGTTTTATTGCTGGCTTTTTGTGTGATATCACCTGAATGCTCGAATTATTCAAGATAAACTTACCAACTTTAATGTCGTGAAAGCCTAAATCGGCTTTTGGCACTTGCAATTCCAAATTGGCTAAATTCAAATCGGCGACCATGCTGTCGGGCAAGGAGTTATAATGTACGATGACGTTTTTAATCTTTAAATTATCGAGGCTTAAGAAAGGCAGGGTTGTTTCGGTGGAATCTGAAGAAGAGCTTGTTTTGGTTTGGACATACATCACTTTTGTGTTTTCCAAAAGCATCTCAGAAACTTGAAAATTCATCTTTTTTAAGTCGAAATTTTTTCCTTCAAAATAGAGTTTTCCCAAATCAAGATTCGCCTTTATGCCGCTAACGGCATCGTCAAAATTCAAATGAAAATCGGAAAAATCCACTGAACCAATAGAAATTTTTGGCGAATCGCTGCTCGACGTGTCGGTTTTTGTGGAAGTGGAATCGGATGCAAAAGCATCAATCAAAAATTGAAAATTAAAACCATTCACCGAATCTTTACGAACGATATTGGCTCGAAGTCCCGTCCATTTTAATCCGTCAATCGAGATGGGATTGCCCCGAATAATAGGCCACAACGGAATGTCAACCTGAAGTTTGTCGGAATAAATGAGCGTATCACCCGTTTTATCTTCCAAATACAAACCTTGCAAATCAATATCCCCCGAAAACGTGATAAAGAGTTTTTTTATGGAAACTTTAGTGTGGGTTTTTTCGGAAATATAATGGGTGAGTTTGCCAACAATAATATCCTGTCCCCAAGGACTGCGGACAAAAAGGATGAGCAATGAAAAAAGAATAAACAGAATAAGAGCAATCCAGCCCAAAATACGCAAGCCACGTTTCCACCACGGACGTATTTTCTTGCTATTCTTTTTATCTTTCTCTTCCATGTCTTCTGTCAAATTTTTTGAGTTAAAGTATTCAAATTTAGTCTTATTTATTTTAAGTTTACAATTTATTGGTTTAGAAGTTTATTAGTTTAGACGTTTAGACGTTTAGAAGTTTAGACGTTTAGAAGTTTAGACGTTTAGAAGTTTAGAAGTTTAGAAGTTTAGAAGTTTATTGGTTTATTGGTTTAAAGTTTTCTACGTTTATTCAATTATCCTTTTATCAGCTATGGTTTCGACAGGCTCAACCACCAAACAACTACCCATCACCTGTCACTCGTCACTTATCACTTATCCACCCACTCAATACTCAATACTTGTCTATTTATTTTTTTCTTCATTATTTATCATCTAAATTAATTTTGCTTTTGCTTTTGCTTTTCCGCTTTTTTTGCCTTCCTTTTAAAATAGCCCCTAAAAAGAAAATTACTTTTCAGAGCTTCCATATTTTGATTTAAACCGATGCTGCTATTTTTAATACCTACAACTGATTGTTTTAAATTTTTGGCGATAACAGTATCCTGAATAAGCATTCCGAGCGTACCATTTCCTTGATTAATGTTAATCATAATTTCAGCCAATTGTTCTGAAATAACTTCGGCATTTAATGTCGACACGTACAAACTTGCTATAATGTCATCTAATTCAACTGTTTCAATTGACGTTAACGATTGCCCTCCTTTTACCGATGGCGATGAAGAACTGCCTTGTGAAATAATTAGAACACGGTCTCCAATGATTCCTTCAGAACCTATCGAAGCTTCGCTATCTTCTTTAACAAAACGCTGAACATCCTTTTGAATAATCATGTCCACTTTTACGGTTGAATCATTAATTATCTTAATCATATCCACCGTTCCTACATTTATTCCCGAAAAACGCACATTGTTCCCCACTTGTAAACCGCTTACACTAGAAAAATTAGTGGTTAGATTAAACACTGGGTTAAATAGGTTTTTCTGCCTTCCGATTAGAAAGACGGCTGCTAAAAAAACAACAATGCCAGTGGCAACAAATAATCCGAGGCGTAGTTTAAATTTTGATGATTGTGTATCCATTTTATTTAATTTTTTAAATTGAAAATCAATTAATTATTTTTATATTTTATTTAAAGAAAGACTTTATTATCGGATCGGTTGAATCTTCAAAATCCGAAAGGGTTCCTTCCGTATAAACTTCTCCATCTTTAAGCATTATAATACGGTCAGCAGTTTGGCGGGCACATTCAATATCGTGCGTAATAATAATGGAAGATGTTTTATATTTTTCTTTGACTATATTCATAAGTGCACTTATTTCATCGGAAGTTACTGGATCAAGTCCAGTTGTTGGCTCATCATAAAGCATAATAAGCGGATCAACAATAATGGTACGTGCTAAACTTATCCGCTTTCGCATACCGCCCGAAAGTTCGGAGGTCATTTTATTTAGCACATCGGCAAGTCCAACATTTTCAAGCACTTCCATTACTTTTTCGCTTATTTCTTTTTCAGTCATATCTCTCTTGACCCTTCGCAACGGAAACTCTAAATTTTGCCTTACAGTCATCGAGTCGTATAAAGCACCACTTTGAAATAAAAAACCTATTTTCTTTCTTAGTTCATTTAAATCACCTCTTTTTAAAGAAGATATTTCATTACCAAGCACCTCTATTTTTCCGGCATCGGCCATTAGTAAACGAACAATACATTTAATAAGCACCGACTTACCTGAACCAGATTTACCAATAACAACGAGGTTTTCACCTTTATGTAGCTTTAGGGAGACGTCTTTTAACACCTCCAAATTACCAAATCCTTTTTTAAGATTTTGTATTTCAATTACAAGATTGTTCAAATCATTGATTTTTTGCACTTTAGGTGCCTTATATGTTTGATTTTCTATCATAATAGCATATCGGTTATTTGTACAGCAATTACATCCACTATTATTATAAGCAAAGACGAAATTACAACTGCCGAATTTGCCGCATTCCCAACACTTTCTGTCCCCCTACCCGCATTGTAACCCTTGTAACATCCAACTATTCCGATAACAGCTCCAAAGAAAAAAGATTTAATAAGTGCTGGAAAGAAATCCATAAAATCAATGGATGCAAATGCTTGTGAGATAAATAAGCTAAGACTTACGCTACCTTTTAAATTAACGCCAACCCAACTTCCAAAGATACCAAAAGCATCGGCAAACAATACCAGTAGTGGCAACATAAGGGTTGCTGCTATTACCCTTGTAACCACGAGAAATCGCATTGGATTTGTTGCCGAAACCTCCAGTGCTTCAATTTGCTCTGTTACTTTCATCGAACCCAACTCTGCTCCCATGCCCGAACCTACTTTACCTGCACAAATTAATGCCGTTATAATAGGTCCTATTTCGCGGATAATAGAAACTCCTACCATTCCAGGAAGCAGAGAAACTGCTCCAAAATCGGACAATACTGGACGGGATTGAATGGTAAAAACAACACCCATAATAGCACCTGTAGTAACAATGAGGGGCAATGATTTATTGCCAATTTGGAAACACTGTCGAAAAAATTCTTTGAATTCAAAATCACGCGAGAATGTTTCCCTGAAAATTTGAACAATAAATAATGTTACATTTCCTACCTCTGACAAAAAACCATTAGCCTTTAATGTTTTAGCCATTGTCTTTTCGCTGAGCTTTATTGATTGCCTTGTTGCAAATTCTTTTGCTTTTATTACAGGAATTATTTTTTTCAAGAGATTGTTTTTTTTAGTTAATCAGTTTTTTATTATTCTATTTTTTTATTGAAATACTAATATCCTTTTTTTTAAGTCTCTATTATCTTCTTTTCATTTCCAAAACCAGACTTCAAATGAATGTCGCGTTGCGGAAAAGGTAATTCAACATTATGTTCCTTGAATTTTTTAAATATTTCGAAATAAAGCTGACTTTTTAAAATTGCTGGGGTGTTACTATATTCTGAAGTCCATACCCGAAGTTTAAAGTTAAGACTACTGTCTGCATATTCACTAAAAAGCACATCGGTTGCAGGTTCTTTCAAAACGCCTGCATTTTCATCCGCTACTTCTATCAGTAATTTGCGAATCATTTCCGGGTCTTCTTTATATGAAACGCCGATAGAAAAATTCAGTCTTACGCTATTATTATTAAGACTCCAGTTAATTACTCTTGTATTTATGATATCAGAATTTGGGACTATTACTGCGATATTATCATTCGTAATAATTATTGTCGCCCTAGCTGAAATAGACACAATATTTCCAGCAAGATTATCAATTTCAATTCTGTCGCCAACCTTTACGGGTCTTTCGAACAAGATAATAATACCACTTATGAAGTTATTTGTAATGCTTTGAAGTCCAAATCCAATACCAACGCCAAGTGCTCCAACCAACAAACCTATTGCACTTAAATCGATTCCTGTAGTTTGGACAATAATATATATTCCTGCTATTATCAATATATAGCGAACTATCGTTGCAATTGACTGACTGATACCAATATCAATTTTATAACGTGGAAATATCTTTTTTACTAATAGTTTCCGAATCTTTGAGCTGATAAAAAACAATAAAAAAATATATAAAATCAGTAAAAAAAAAGTTTTAGTTGTAAATTCACTTGTACCAAGGCTAAATAATTCAAAGCCCCAAATTTCATTAAACCAACTAAGTGTTTTTTGGAAAGTATTCATATTTTAATAATGTGTTTATATCACTCATAATCAATGCAATTATAAACAAAAAGGTCTTCTTTTCTTAAAGTATATAATTATATAACAAAGATGGCTCTTAAAAAAGTGAAAAGCATTACACTATTTTGATAATAACTTACATAATTCTCACTTTTTTGCATACACTTTTTGATTCCGATTATGCTTTTATGATGGTTGAGCTCAGGTCAGGTTTTAGCTCAGGATAACTAAAGAAATAGTTTTTTATGCAAAATTATCTAACAATGCCCTATTCATTTTCTCCCTGATTCTCAGCTTAATTGCTATGATTGTCGCCACCTAGGCTGTAATAATTATTTTCTTCATCTTCGCTTCCAATGTCCTCTTGAAGATCATCTAATTTAGCACCTGGAATATCTAATTCATCTCCAGAATGATCGTCACTAAAATCCTTTTCATTCCCAATTCTGTCTTTTCCTTTTTTGATTGATTCTTTGGTTTTAGTAATATCTTCGGGATTGATATCTATTTCCTCCTGATAATTATTGTAAATATCATCACTTTCGGGAGAAATCGGATAGCCCGGAAGATTTTTGTCTTCTTCGTTGTATCC
>JBBQWB010000039.1:0-23199 GCA_038210985.1 Bacteroidales bacterium | reverse complement strand
ATGGATTTTCCGCAATTTATTGCCCCTGCCCTCAAGGGTGTAAATTGCTGAAAATCAATGCATCCTTTAGGATTGAGGCAAAAATTGATTGAAGTAATTTACACCCAAAGCAAAATTTATTTATTTTATCGGACAATAGTGTTTTGAAATATCAAATCATTATGTATCATGAAAAAAACTACTCTTCTATTTATTTTTTTCATTGTTTATTTTAGCAACATAATTACTGCTCAAACAACGGTAGGTTTAATTCAACATTCGACTGGAAGTATAGATAACGGAGCTGTTTTATTTGCTCCAATTGCAAATAAACAAACATTTTTAATCGACAAATGTGGTAAATTATTACATACTTGGCTAAGTGAATACAACCCTGCTTATTCTGCTTATTTGTTGCCCGATGGAGCACTTTTAAGAACTGGTGATGACCCTACAATTACTCCTAGAGGTGGAATTATTGAAAAAATTGAGTGGGATGGCAATGTAACTTGGTCGTATAAAATTTCGAGTGATACAGTAAACCAGCACCATGACATTAAAGCACTTCCTAATGGCAATATTTTGGTTATCATACACGAAGATAAAACTCAAGTCGCAGCTATTGCTATGGGACGTAATCCATCAAATATTATAAATCAGAAACTCAGTTCTGAAAAAATTATTGAGATACAACCTATTGGAATTGATTCGGCAATTGTTGTTTGGGAGTGGAAAGTTTGGGATCATTTAATTCAAGATTTTGACAATACAAAGCCAAATTTTGGAACAGTTTCAGAACATTCTGAATTGCTTAATGTCAATTTTATAAATGGACATTTAAATGCCGATTGGCTACATTCTAATTCGGTTGATTATAATGAAGAATTTAATCAAGTAATGATAAGTTTCAGAAATATTGGTGAAATTTGGATAATCGACCATAGTACAACAACCGCCGAAGCTGCTTCACATTCAGGTGGAAACTCTGGAAAAGGAGGCGATATTCTGTATCGATGGGGAAATCCATTATCGTATAATCAAGGTTCACAATCAAATCATAAATTTTTCGCACAGCACGATGCAAGATGGTTGAAAAATGGCAACGAATATACTGGAAAAATAATGGTTTTTAATAATGGTACTGGACGACCAAGTGGAAATTTCTCATCCATAGATATAATTTCTCCTCCGGTTGATTTATTTGGAAATTATTCGTCGGTAAATTTACCACTTTTGCCTGCAACTCAAAGTTGGCAATATTTTGATACAAACCCCACTTCATTTTACTCTGCCACCATGTCGGGGGCTCAATTGCTTAGCAACGGAAATATTTTAATTTGTGATGCAAATGCTGGTATTTTTTTTGAAATTGACTCCACTAAAAATAAAGTTTGGGAATATCAAAGTCATATTAGTCCTAACGGACCATTATCACAAGGAGACATCACAACTAATATTTCGGATATTTTCAAATGTCAATTTTATTCTTTTTCATATTCAGGATTTAATGGACATGAATTAATTCCAAGTCAACCAATAGAGTTAAATCCAATTCAATACGATTGTTTTCTGGATACCATAAGTACTAATGTTAATTTTTCAAATCAGGTTGATAAAGATTTTTTAGTTTATCCTAATCCAGCTAAAAACAACATTACTATTTTGTTTTCCGAAGCAAGTTTTAATAAAGAAACTTTATTACGCATTTACAATTCATTAGGAAAAGAAGTTTTCAAACAAAATATTCAATCTGAAAACACAAATATTGACATGAGTTTTTTACCAAAAGGAGTTTTTATGCTTGTGGTTGTTACAAATTACGATAAAAAAGTGCTTACAAAAAAAATTATAAAGAATTAGTTGCAGTAAAAATTTTATAATTTTACAAAACTTATCGAAATTATTGCTAATAATAAAAAAAAATATGTATCTTTGAAAATTGATAAATAGAGTACGTAAATATTAAAATACCATGAAAACAATCAAAATATTCAGCTTATTATTAATCTTATCGATATTTACCACCAATGCCCAAACGCTAGAACCAAAGGCAGACAAAGCATTATTAAACGTGATTGTATCAAATGAAAAAGAAAAACCATTAGAAGGTGAAATCGTTTCCTTTATTTCGTCAAAAGACAAAAAGGTTTATAAAGGTCATACAAAATCCGACGGAAAATTTTCGATTTTAGTTCCAATTGGCGATACGTATGAAATTAGTTACAAAAATTTTACCGAAGACATTACCTATAACCACATTACAATACCCGAAGAAAAGGCTTTATACACTTGGGACGTAACCATCATTTTTGAACCAGGAAAAGTAATTGTTTTGGAAAATGTTGAATTTGATTTCGACAAAGCCACACTAAGACCTACTTCAAACAAAACTTTGAACGATTTAGTGGAAGTAATGAAAATTAAAGATAAATTAGAAATTGAAATCGCTGGACATACAGATTCAAAAGGAACTCCTGATTACAATATTAAATTATCTCAAGCACGTGCCGAAGCAATTCGTAGCTATTTAATTTCAAAAGGAATTAAAGGAAACAGAATTACTGCAAAAGGATATGGACATCTTGAACCAATTGCACCTAATACAAATCCAGACGGAACGGACAATCCTGATGGTCGCCAACGCAATCGCCGAACTGAAGTTAGAGTTACCAAAGAACAATAGAGTTCTTTTTTCGTTTTACTATTAATATTTTTTTTTTAAAATGGTAAAGCATTTTATAATTATATGTTTTGTTTTATGCTTAGCAACTCATGTTAAGTCCCAAGTTCCTACAGTTCAAGATTGCATGGGAGCTATTCCTATTTGTCAAAATATATATAGTCAAACCAACGCTTATCCAGGTTCTGGACATTATTCCAATGAAATAAATCCAAATAATTCCTGTTTAGACCAAGAATATTACTCCGTTTGGTACACATTTACCGCTCAAACCAGTGGGTTTTTTCGTTTTTCCATCTCTCCAAATTACAGCTACGACGATTACGACTGGGCGGTTTATGATTTAACAAATTCTACTTGTTCGCAAATTTATTCTAATCAATCCCTGTGTGTTAGTTGTAATTCATGGGGTTCCTATGGGGGAGTTAATGGTGCTACCGGTGCAAGTAACGCACAAGGAGGATATGGCAATTGGAACGGACCTGGCGACATGAACGGACCACCTTGGAATGCGGATATCCCTGTAGTTGCAGGGCACACATACAAACTTTTAATTTGCAATTGGTCGGAATCCACTTCTGGTTATAGTATAAATTTCAGTGGATCTTCGGCTACAATTTTCGATAACGTTAAGCCTCAAATGGATGCAGTTTTGCCCGTTTTGTGTGGCGAACAACAAATTCGACTTCGGTTTTCGGAAATGATTTTGTGCAACACCGTTCAGGTTTCAGATTTTATTCTTACTGGACCAAATGGCGTTATACCTCTTACCTCAATTTCGGGTAATGCTTGCGCCCTTGGTGGAAATCAAGAAATTAATTTCATTATTCAATCTTCTCAGCATCTACAAAAGGGCTCTTATACTTTAACCTTAAATCCAAATGCGTCGGGTTCGGTTAACGATTTGTGTGGAAATTTGGCTATCGAACATTCCAAAACTTTTGAAATCACAGGATTAACGATTCAACTCACTCCTCAAGATGCAATATGCACACCTAACGGCAAAATTACGGTTCAAGTTAGTGGCGGAGTAAATCCATACCAATATGCTTGGAGCAATGGAACTTCAAGTAATCCTTTAAACAATGTTGGTGGAGGGACTTACCATGTTACAGTTACCGATAATATATCCTGTGTTGACAGCTCGCAAGCATTAGTAAATAACACATCCTCCGATTTAGTATTTGAGATGCAAAAACAAGACGCCAGATGTTTTGATTCTAATGATGGGAAAATCATTGTTAGCGTTTCGCAGGGTCAACAGCCATGTACCTTTCATTGGTCAGACGGAAGTGCATTGCAAAACCGAATAAATTTAAGTTCAGCTTGGTATAAATTAACTGTTACCGATGCCAATGGCTGCTCTAACTTGGATTCTATTTTTATTTCAAACCCACCTCAATTAGCTGCACAAATTACCGAAATAATAAATGAAGTTTGTTCGTATCGAAATGGTGAAGCAGAAATTGCAGTAAATGGAGGCACACCTCCTTATATTTATGTTTGGGGCGTTGCTGGTTTTGAAACGAGCAATCGAATAACAGGTAGAAGTGCTGGTAATTATTCCGTTACCATTAAAGATTCGGCAAATTGCACACTTACTATTCCTTACGAAATTGAGGGTATGTCCCATCCTAATGCCAATTTTACAGCAAATCCTTGGCGAACTATAATCGATAACCCTGAAATAGATTTTATCAACCTAAGTACCAATGCTATAAACTCAAATTGGGATTTTGGTGATGGCGATTTATCTACCGACGAATCCCCTACTCACTCGTATTCCGAAATTGGATTTTACCCCGTTCAACTTATCGTTTCGAGTGGCAACGATTGCGTTGATACCATCACAAAAATTGTTGAAATTTACGACAATTTCTATTTATGGGTTCCCGATGCATATAGCCCAAATGGGGATGGCAAAAATGATTTATTCGGACCCGAAGGCATTGGATATTCAGAGGAAGATTATGAATTCCAAATATTTAACCGTTGGGGTGAAATCGTTTTCAAAACAAATACATTTTCCGAAAAATGGGACGGAAAAATGGAAAATGAATTTCAGTATGGAAGCTCAATTTATGTTTGGAAAATTATTATAAATGATAAATCGGGCAGAAAATATGAATTTATTGGCAAGGTATTAATGATTAGATAATTCCAAAAACTCAATAAATTGAATTTTTAAGCCATTCGGATCCAAGACATATAAAAACTTTATTCCAGAATTTGGCTGAAATGGACCATCGTTTATATCTATCCCTTTTTTGACTAAAAAACCCATAAATTCATCCAGCGATTCAACCTGAAAACCTATGGAAACATTTTTTCCGATTGGTGTAATTATATCCGATGAGTCGCAAATAAGCTCAACTTGAGTCTCTCCAGAACCTAAAAATGCCAATTCAAATTCGGGAGATAGTTTTGTTCTTCTTTGGATGGAAAGTCCAACAATATTTTCATAAAAATGTATTGAATCATTCATGTTTTTCACGTGCAAGGTAGTCCAGCAGTATTTCATATTTTTTATTTTAATTACAAAAAGTAAAAGTATGAAAAAAATCAAATTTCGGATAAAGGACATCACAATTTTTAATACAAATTATTTTATTTCATCAAAACAGGATAAAAAACATCGATTTACAAAGTTTTATAAGAATAAAAAGATTAATTTTGCCGTTTGTATCTAAGAAAAGCCGATTTGACAATTCTAACTTACTGAAAATTATTTATTTAAACCTAATTTACCTATATTATTGGTAGAAAAACCACTATGACAAAAATTAAAAATATAGCAATTATTGCCCATGTCGATCACGGCAAAACTACATTAGTCGATCGTTTATTGTATCAGGGAAAACTATTCAGAGAGAACCAAAACATGGGTGATTTAATTCTGGACAGCAATGATTTAGAAAGAGAACGAGGAATTACAATTTTATCTAAAAATGTTTCGATACGTTATAAAGGATATAAAATCAACATTATAGATACTCCTGGTCACTCGGACTTTGGAGGCGAAGTGGAGCGTGTATTAAACATGGCTGACGGTTGTTTACTTGTAGTGGATGCGTTTGAAGGCCCAATGCCTCAAACTCGATTTGTACTTCAAAAAGCAATTGAACTTAACTTAAAAATAATAGTTGTAATAAATAAAGTAGATAAGCCAAATTGCAATCCAGATGATGCCGTTGAACAAGTATTTGATTTAATGTACAGCTTAGATGCAAGTGAAGAACAGTTGAATTTTCCAGTTGTTTTTGGCTCGGCAAAACAGGGTTGGATGGGACAGGATTGGACAACACCCGTTACCGATGTAACCTATCTTTTAGACGTTATTGTGGATCACATTCCAGATACTTTATGTGAAGTTGGCACTCCACAATTAATGATTAGTTCCTTGGATTATTCATCGTATGTTGGTCGAATTGCCGTTGGAAAACTTAGTCGTGGAACTCTTCAGGCAGGAATGAATATTTCTCTTGTGAAACGAAATGGAGATGTGGTAAAAACTAAAATTAAAGAGCTCTATTTATTTGAAGGTTTAGGAAAAGAACGCATTAAAACTCCAGTTGAAGCAGGTGATATTTGTGCCGTTTTAGGACCTGAAAATTTTGATATTGGTGATACTATTGCCGATTATGAAAATCCAGTCGGACTTATTCCTATCAATGTGGATGAGCCGACTATGAGTATGTTGTTTACTATCAATAATTCGCCATTTTACGGCAAAGAGGGTAAATTGTTAACATCACGTCATATACGCGAACGTTTGGATAAGGAAATCGAAAAAAATCTAGCACTGAAAGTTTTAGAAACAAATACTGCCGATAAATTTATGGTTTTTGGTCGTGGAATTCTTCACCTTTCGGTTTTAATCGAAACTATGAGACGTGAGGGTTACGAGGTGCAAGTTGGTCAACCTCAAATTATCACTAAAATGATAGATGGAATTAAATGCGAACCTATTGAGTTGCTAACCGTTCATGTGCCTGATGCTTTTTCAGGAAAAGTTATTGAAGCAGTTTCATTTCGCAAAGGTGAAATCGTAAACATTGTAACAAAAAATGATAGAGTCCATTTAGAATTTGCGATTCCTTCTCGTGGTTTAATCGGATTAAGGAATAGTTTACTCACTGCAACCGAAGGAGAAGCGGTTATGGCTCATCGTCTTCGTGGTTTTGAACCATGGAAAGGTGAACTTCCTGGACGCCGTTTTGGTAGTTTAATAGCGATGGAATCGGGAATGGTTACAGCTTATGCTTTGGATGGTTTGCAGGACAGAGGCAAATTCTTTGTGGACCCAATGGAACATGTTTATGCAGGGCAAGTGGTTGGCGAACATATCCGTGCCGACGATTTAGTAATAAATGTCGTTAAAGCAAAAAAAATGAGCAATATGCGTGCTTCTGGTGCGGATGACAAAACTGCTTTGGCTCCAGCCATTAAATACTCTCTTGAGGAATATATGGAATACATTGCGAATGATGAATTGCTCGAAATTACACCTGCTTCTCTTCGTTTAAGGAAGATTATTCTCGACGAAATTGAACGTAAACGTCATAAAAAAGCATCGCAATAAATTGCAGATTAAACATATACAAAAACCACTTATGAAAAATAAGTGGTTTTTTTATTACTTTACTTTGTTTAGAATTTCCATAAAATCAAAAACTACATTTCTCTATCAATCTACAATTAACACCATCATTTAATCGAAATTAAATTCGAAAAATCACTGTTGTCCGATAAAAACTAATAATAATTATGCAATATACAGATATTTAGCATTTTAATAGCATGAGTTTTATTGAAGGCTTGGTTTTTATTGTATTAGATTCCTAGCTGATTTTCAACACTTTTGCCTCAGCTAGTTCGGCTCCGCTCACTACATCGCTTAAATGCTGGTGTTGAAAATTAAATATTGAAAATTTATCGGACAATAGTGCCGAGAAATAAAATATTTCTATTTTTCAACACCTACTTATGATTAATTTGTGTTAAATTTGACTCGAATTTGACAAATAAACAAATATGAAAAAGAGAATCGTCGTGATTTGCATTTTATTTGTTTTTGCATTTAAAACAAATGCTCAAACTACTATAATAACACATGGTTATGCTGCTTTAACTTCCGATCCTATCAATGGATGGATGCTCGATATGGCGAATGGAATATGTTCAAGAACTGGCACAGGAACTATTCGAGAATATAATAAAGCAAGTGGTAATTTCGATTACAAAAGTGGTTCAGGAACGTGCACTGTCTTGCTTTTTGATTGGTGGGACGACAGCAATGATTTGCATGAAGGATTTAGTGAAGGTGCTGGAGCTGCATTATTTGCCGCACTTATGAACGGATACAACAATGGAGTTTTTAATTTAAATGATTTGCACTTTATCGGACATAGTCGCGGTTGTATTGTAAACAGCGAAGCCATTGAACGTTTATTGGTTTCAGGAATTGAAGTGGAGCAATCCACATCCATAGATGCACACGACTGGGGCGGTCTGGGTCTTGTTATTACCGATTATGACGCAAATCCCGATTCAATTAATTCAGGTGTGGAAGGTTGGGTTGGCATCAATTGGGCTGATTCATATTGGCAAGATGCACTGTTTAGTACAAATGGTCGTGCTGTGGAAGGTACTTATGCTGTTTACAAAGGAACGATTACGCACGACGGAATTCATGATTGGTATTTAGAAACTATTTTGGATTCGACTTTGCATGAAGGATATTATTTTTCTAAACTTGGTGGTGGGCTTGCAAATAGACCAGCTCGAACAGGCATTCAAAGAAATCCATTTTTTACTTTCCCACATGATGGAATTGTCAATGGAAATTTTGAACGGGGAATTGGTTTACTTTATAAAAAAATCGGAGGTTGGTGGTATCATGGAGGTGGAGGAGATGCAAACATGGATAACACTTATATGGTACTTGAAAATGGAAAAAGCAGTAAAACACACGATAGATTCTATATTCCTACTAGTGCTGCTTCCATAAAATTACAATATAAAATCAACCAAAGTGATAATAATGGAACCATTCCTAACATTGACAAATTACGAATAAAATTGAACGATACTATTGTTCTGGATAACATTTGGATGGATGCTGTTATGACTGACTGGGCTGAGTTAACTATTGATTTAACAAACAAGCAAAACTCGGTTAAAACAATAACATTCGAATTGGTTGATGAGCTTGGAAATGTAAATAATATAAACTCAAAAGTATGGCTCGAGAATGTTCATTTTGAGATGCTAACTATTTCGAACAGCCCAATTATATCTAGAATAAACAATTTTAGAATATATCCAAATCCAGCTACTGATTTTGCCATACTCAATATAAATCAATCCATGACTGATGATTGTGTAGCAACCGTATATAATATTTTAGGCGAAAAAATTCTAAGTGAAAAAATGAATAATTATCCTCATAAGATCAATTTAAGCAACTTGAAAAATGGAATTTATTTGATTGAAATCAAATCTTTAAACGGCAGTAGTAAACAAAAGTTAATTATTCAGCATTGATTTGATTTTTCGATAACTCATATTGGCAAACCCATCGCCTACTCGGATTTATTGATCATGCTTATTCGCCACGGCGAAGTCGAAGCATCCGCAGTCTCCTTCGACTTCGCCGTGGCGAATCTGGATGACTGCTCCGTTTGTTCGGATTGCAAATCCGAATTAACTCTATTTATTTGATTAGCAGGTTGAATTCCTTTTAATCCAATTCCTGTGTTGACATTAAATAGTCCTTGCAAGAAAACTCAGTGTTTGATAAGAAAACGTCAAATTTGAGGCTTTCGCAGCAACGAATTTAGCGAGTTCCGAATTAGATTTTGTACGTTTTCATTTGCTTTCACCTTTGAGGGCTGGGGCAAAAAAAGAAGTGAAAACCAACAAAATCTTGGTCGGAATGACCTAAATTCGTTGCAAGTATAACAGCTTGTCCGACCTTTGGCGGAAAGAAGTTGGCGTTTTCTTGCAGACACTAAATAAAAAAATTTCCGCTCTGTATTCATAATAATCTCCAAAATCAGGTCCGTCATAAGAGGAGCAAATTATTAGCTGTTTGCACGTTGTAGAAAGCAACATATTAATTATCCCTGCGTCATAATTTGAGGGCATTAACATTTTTCTGTGTGTTGTTCGCTCTACGAGGTAGGTTTCACAAATCTCGTCACAATTGCGACTAACATAAAGCCCTGAACCTCTGATAAATTGCCCAGAATCTATAACACATTCCACTTTGTATTTTTGCTTGTACGATTGAAATTCATTTTTAGAAATTTCAATAAATATTAGTTCCAAATCGGCAAACAATGAGTCGTCAAAAATCACCAGCGAATCACTCACAATTAATTTCTTCGCTGTATCTATTTTTTCGCTATTCAAAAAACCAGAAGAGAATGTTATACCTGAAATTACTTTTAAATTATTGTTTATTGAACCGTTTAGATTACAAGCAGTAAATAAAAATACGATTATCAATAGGTAAAAAGTCTGTTTCACTGTTGTCTTTTTAAATGCGCTATTAGTTGTTATTTCTTACTCTTCAAAAGTATAAATAATTATTCAATTTAGTCCCTGCATGAATACTCATTGCTTGACCCCGATTTATTATTGATTTTCAAAATCGAGGGTTCAAAACAAGAAAACGTCAAATTTAAAGTTTATCTGCCTTTGGCAGACTTTCGATGCAAAGTTATTTTTCATTTATTTGATAAAAAACACCTCTCTCTTGTTGTACAGTTTTAATTTTCTCTTCAAATTCTAAAACATCCAGATATTTATTTATTTCATTGACATGCAAACCTAATATCTTTGTTAAGTCATCAAGTGTGCAAGGTCTTCGTGCAATGGTTTCCATAATAGCTGTTTCTATATCACTCCTAAATGATTGTATATTTCGTCTTTCTTGAGAGGGACTAATTATATGAACATTATTTAATTTCCAATATTCTGACACCCTTTGCAACTCTTGTTTTTTTAAGCGATTTATAAATGTTATTCATTGAAAAATAATAGCTTAAAAAGAGTTTATTATTTACCTATTTTCGGTTACAAATAATTCCATTCGTAGTAAAATTCAAAAAACGTTATTTATAAATTTTCATTTTGAATCTTCTTTTTCTTTATCTTTGTGTCTCTTAAAGTGTTTCTCTTTCTGAATTTACATGTAGAATATTTGAAATATCCTATTTTTCTGATGGCATTTATAGCTTCTGTTTTGGCATCTTATGGTCAAAATAAAGACATTGAAACCACTGCCGAGATTAAAAGTGTAACCGTGTATAACTCTTCTGCCGAAATTAATTATCAAAAACAACTCACCATTCCTCAAGGAAAAACAACGATAGTTTTCACCGATTTAATACCCGACATTGTTGAAAATAGCATTAATATTTCTACTTCTAATCCCGATGTAGAGATTATAATGGTTACCGATAAAATTAATTAAGTTAAGGAACGAAAAGAGAACAACTTACTAATTATAGCTTTTCAGGATAGCATAAATCGAATTAATAATGAAATTGGATTGCTTAAATGCAAAATGGATGCGTTTACAAAGGAAAAAGAAATGTTGTTTAAAGACGAATCCATTGGCGGAGTTTCAAAAGGTGTGAGTGTAGCCGAAATTGAAAAAGCATCTACTTTTTTCAGCAAAAGATATTATGAATTAAGCACCGACATATACAATTTAACCATAAAAGAAAACATCCTCCAAAACAACTTATTGAAATACCGAAATCAGATTAAGGAATTGGGTGCAAATACACAAAAAGCAGTTTCGGAAATTATGGTTAGTATTATAAATAATTCGGCAAAATCCGTTGTTTTTAATTTTAAACTTTTGACTACCAAAGGAGGCTGGGCTCCTATTTACGATTGTAAATTTCAAGGTGCAAATAGTCCATTAAAATTCATCTTTCGAGCAAATATTTTTAATGCATCGGGAATAGCTTGGGATAATGTGGACATTAAATTATCTACAGCCAACCCCACCGAAGGCTTTGGAACTCCTAGTTTAAACGCTAGTTCTAATAATAATAACACTCAATTTACAACTCGTGATAATGTAAAATTCAGACAAATTGAGGTTACAAATACCATTGCCGAATACGACATAAAACACAAATACAGCATTCCTTCCGACTCCAAACCATACTTAGTGGATGTGAGTGAATATATTATAACCGCAAGTTATTACTATCTTTTAATTCCGAAACTTGACCCATTTGGATTTTTAATGGCTCAAATTCCCGATTGGAATAAACATAGTTTAATTTCGGGAACTACAAACGTTTATAATAAAGGTTCTTTTATGGGAAGCACCTTCCTAAATACCTATGCCGAAAACGACACCTTAAGCATTTATCTAGGAAAAGACAATTTAATCCAAGCTATCCGCAAAGAAGTGTATTCCGAGAACCATTCGGGATTAATAAACAACTATTACGTCGAAAAATCGGGAATTAATTTAACCGTAAAAAACACTTCCGATGAAATTTTTAACGTTATGGTTATCGACCAAATTCCAGTTTATGCAAACGACGACAAAGTAAAATATGGTTTGCAAAATCTCAATCAAGCTATTTTTAGTCGCTAAGATGGTATGATAACTTGGAATTTCAAATTGGATAAAAAAAGCTCAAAAGATTTAGACTATAAATACGACATCCGAATCCCAAAATCGATGAAATACTCAAAAGGTAAAAGAAGCAGATCTGTAAGTTGTCCATCATTTTAGTTTTAAAAATATGAGATATTTATTGATTTTTGTGAACAAAAACAGCTTCTTTTCACTCCTGTTTTTGCTTTTCTCGACAGCTCCTTTTTTTTCTTCCGCTCAGCAATTTAACATTAAGCAATTTGATGAAAACTTAAATTTATCAAGCTATCTATTGCAAAATCAACCCAACATCGATTCCTTAATAAAAACACTTCCAAAGGATTACAAAATGGATTCAATTTCGGCTTTTAAATGTTACGTAAAGGATAAATTGAATCGTAAAATAGTTGTGTATTTGCACATTAAAAGCCTTAAAATTGTGTATGTTGAATTACATGAAAGTCAAAAGAATTTTCAAGATTTGAATAATTATTTAACTAACACAAAGAATTTTACGTATATCGGTTCGGAACGTAATTGCGATTATTTGAATGATAAAACATTAAGCATTACACTTTGTTCAGGAATGAAAGATGGGATTATGATTCATGTAAGCTTATTTGAAGAGTAATTTTAATGCTAATATTTTGTCGGAATTTAAATTTGTTGAGATAATTTTATACGTTAATAATCAGGAACAAAGTCGTCGATTTTACGAAAGTCTTTTAGGCTCTAGTCCTATTTTGGATGTTCCAGGCATGACTGAATTTTCATTGGTTTAATGCCAAATAATGGAATTGCTAAAATTTTAGACAACAAAACTCCTAATCCTAACTTAGGAAATGGGATTCCACGATGCGAACTTTATTTAATGGTGGATGATATTGAAAAGGAATATCAACATGCTTTGTTTGTTGGTGCAAAATTAATACAATCCATAACTTGCATGGATTGGGGCGACAAAGTATGTTATTTCGCCGACCCAGATGGACATTTTATTGCTTTTGCTAGTAAAAAATAATTTCAGTATTGCCCAATTTGCCATTACAAATTGCATATATTTTGCACATTTCATCTTGAAAAAGAAGAAGTTAATGTCCTACGGACAAATGTTATCAGAGTAATTTATTATTTTTTATGGATATAAAAGTCATTTTTTTCTTATTTTTGTCAAATAATTCAAATTTATGGACATCAGTAAAGTAAAATACGATTGCAGACATTTTAGAGGCGGAGTGCCATGTAAACCTAATAAGTCTGATAATGTAGATTGTGAAAATTGCAATTTTTATAACAAGATAGGAAAGAAAATCCTAATAATTAAACTCGGGGCAATGGGTGACGTTATAAGAACAACACCACTTGTGGTAAAATACAAGGAGCTTTATCCTGATTGTCACATAACTTGGCTCACTCTTTCGCCCGAAGTTTTACCAAAAAATCAGATTGACACAATCTATAAATGGGACGAAATATCTCTTTATATTTTACGAAATAAGAAGTTTGATATTGCCATAAATCTTGATAAAGAGGAAGAAGCATGCATGTTACTGGCAGAGGTTGAATCAACGGAGAAATACGGATTCATCTGGAAAAATAACCATATTGACGCTGCAACTCCGGCTGCAAATCACAAATTGATTACTGGATATTTCGACCATCATTCGCAGGCAAATACAATGCACTATATGGATGAGATTTTCGAAATTTGTCATCTGAAATTTAACGATGAACCATATTTGCTGAATTATAATAAAGTGCTTGCTGAACATTGGATTTTGAAGATGAGCAAACTGAGCGGCGGAAAGAAAATTGTTGGTCTAAACACTGGATGTGGAAATAGATGGCTTACCCGTTTATGGCCTGACGAGATGTGGATTGAATTTATAAAATTACTTCAAAAAGAAGGATTTTATCCAGTAATTTTAGGCGGACCGCAAGAAAATGACAAAAATATCATGTTAGCTAGCGAAACAGGAGCTTGGTATCCTGGAACTTTTTCTTTGGAAGAATTTTTCGCCATCACTGCTGCTTGCGACATTGTTGTTACCCAAGTTTCGATGATGATGCATATTGCAACTGCCTTGCAAAAGAAAATGGTTTTAATGAACAACATTTTTAACAAACACGAATTCTATCTTTATAATAGAGGTGTAATTGTTGAGCCCGAAACCACATGCGAATGCTTTTATGGCAATTCATGCAAAAGAGGCAAATCTTGTATGCATGATTTAAAACCAGAAACTGTTCTTAACGAACTTATTAAATTAAACTAAACAATCAATAATGCAGATTGCATATTTATCAACATTTTATCCTTTTCGTGGAGGGATTGCTCAGTTCAATGCTTCTGTGATGCGCGAATTCGAAAAAGCTGGACATAATGTTGATGCCTATACTTTTACTACACAATATCCAGGTTTTTTGTTTCCTGGCGAAACGCAATTTGTAAAAGATGGAGATATCGTTGACAAAATAGATGCTCAAAGAATACTCAACACGGCAAATCCTTTAACATGGACAGGTGCTGCCCGCAAAATTAAAAAAGCAGAGCCCGACCTCCTAATAATGAAATACTGGATGTCGTATTTTGGACCATCACTAGGCTATGTGGCTGGAAAAATGAATAAAAACACTAAAGTAATTACGATTTTAGACAATGTTATCCCGCACGAAAAGAAATTTTTTGACGAGCCTTTTACAAAATACTTTCTAAAAAGAAATGATGGTTTTGTTGCAATGTCGGAAAAAGTAAAAAACGACTTGCTCTATTATAAGCCAGATGCTAAAGTTACACTGCTTCCCCATCCATTGTACGACCATTTTGGTGATATCGTTGACAAAACCAAAGCGAGAAAAACTTTAGGATTGGATGAAAATAAGAAAACACTTCTGTTTTTTGGTTTTATTCGCGACTATAAAGGTTTGGATTTGCTGATTGAAGCCTTCGGAAAACTTGACAAATCTTATCAGTTAGTAATTGCCGGCGAAATCTATGGAAATTTTGATAAATATGATAATCAAATCGCTACAAATCAAAATAAAGAAAGTATTTATAAACATGTTAAATACATATCCGACAGCGATGTAAGCCTATATTTTTCTGCTTCAGACGTTTGTATTTTGCCTTACAAAGGTGCTACTCAAAGCGGAATAACCGGAATTTCGTATCATTTTGAAGTTCCAATGATTGCGACTGATGTTGGAGGATTGGCAGAAATTATTCACCACGAAAAAACAGGACTAATTGCAAAAACTCCAGATACAGATTGTTTAACAAATTCTATCACAGTTTTTTTTGAAAAATACAAAGCTGATGATTTTAAACGAAATATCGCTAATCTGAAAAGTGAACTTAGCTGGAAAGTTTTTGCAAAAAATCTTATAGATTTCGAACAAACACTTTAGTCCAAATCAACCTTCAAATTGACAATCATAAATGACTATTCGTTCAGAAAAGTGTCGAAAATTACAATAATACGTATGTAAAATTGTGAACTATTTGTTTGTCATCAATTTTTTTAGTGCATTTTATAACTATACACCCAATTGTCTCATTGCTAAGCTGCAATTCAGAACATTCAAACACCATACACGTTGATGTAACAGGTATTTCTGATAATCTTTTAACCAATCCTATAAACGTTTATCCAAATCCAACTTCCGACTTACTTAACATTGAGATTGAAGGTGAAACTGGAATTACAAATCTTGAAATAATAAACAGTATTGGACAAATAATACACAAGGAAAGTTTTTCTAGCAAATTAACAGTTATTACAAAATCATTTGCTTCGGGTGTTTATCTTCTTAAGCTCGAAAATAACAACAAACTGAAATTATTTAAAGTAATAAAAGAATAATTTAAAACTCCTGACTTCGACAATTTTCCACCATAATCGAAAATTGTCGAAGTCAGTTTTTTTTCAAATAAGCTGAAAATTTGACTAAAATTTGCACTTCAGCCCGACATATTGCCAAAACCATTTTGGAGTAGTTTTACGATATCCAAAAATTTCCAATAAAATATGTTTTTGCTTGTCCGCTAATTATAACACGAATGCCCTTATTTTCGCAATATAATTTTCCCATTCGTTGAGAAACCTGAAGTGCCTCAAGTTTCTTTTTATTAAGTTTTGCTGACCAAAAAGGAATTAAAGAACAATGAGCCGAACCTGTAACGGGATCTTCTAAAATTGATGCCTGTGGGGTAAAAAATCTTGAGACAAAATCACTTTTGTCGCCCACTGCAGTTACAATTACGCCACCTGGATCCAGATTTATTTGGTCAAAAAGCTGTCTGTCAATTTCAATATTCCTTACTTCAGTTTCATTTTCGTAAACCAAAAGATAATCTCTGGATTTTAACACTTCCTTTGGCTTAATATTAAGAGAGTTTTCAATAGCTTCTGGCAAAACGGCAATGGATGGCATTCTTGAAGGAAAGTCCATTTTATAAAGATTTCGGTCGGCAATAACAATTATTTCACCACTTAAGGTTTCGAAAACAATTTTGTTGCTTTTGTAGTTAAGAATTGTCTTTAAGCAATGAGCTGTAGCAAGAGTGGCGTGCCCACACAAATCCATTTCAATTTCGGGCGTAAACCAACGCAAATGAATTTTGTCGCCATTGTCCACAAAAAAAGCCGTTTCAGCCACTGCATTTTCTTTTGCTATTTTCAACATAACATCGTTTGAAAGCCACTTTTCAAGAGGCACTACGCAAGCTGAATTACCGCCAAAGGTATTATCGGTAAATGCGTTGATTTGATAAAGATTAAGTTTCATTTTGATTGTTTTATACAAACTACTAATAAAGCGATGCGACTTGCCAATATTGGAGATTAAGTTCCACTTTTGTGTTCACCTCACGCAAAGTTAATTAATTTGTATCAAAGTTCAAAATCCGATTTCAAACTTACAATTAAAGAAAACCTTACTATTATGGACTGCTATTTTTTCATTCATTTATAATCAATTTTCCTTTTTTGTCTGTCAGAATTGGGAGCACTTTTTTTAGTTGATTAAACTCTTTCTCAGTTGGATTGATTGAAATTTCAATCGTTTCGTTTAATATTTTTAATTTAAAGCGATTACGTGATAATGTCATTTCATAATCAATTAAATCACCACAAAGATTCTCATCATGAGTTTCAAAATAATAATTATCTGTTTCAAAATCGTCTTCTGGATAAGTACGCTGTAGTAACAAATAGCATCCAATCGAATCAATTATTTCTTGATAAGACATGTTTTCAGTTTTAGCTCCTAAATCTCTGTTTTCAGAAAAGTTAATTTGACAACCCAATTCTTCATCGCTTATGGATATTTCAATACAGTTTAAATTCATAATTATCCTCCAATATTTTTGTATGCTTCATTAATCAAATGCTTGGTTTCTTCAAAGTCTTGTAAATTCTTAATCGTCAATTCAAAATCACCAGTCCCAAAATGACCAATATTTTTCACGTCACGACCCTGTTTGGGCAAGACAACTATTTCGTCAGCATTTAATTTTAGATAAAGTGTTATTTTCTTTTTATATGTTTCTGAAATAAATTCTTTAACTTTTTTCAATTCAGTTGATTTTACTTTATTGAGTTCCATTATAGCCTTACTGTCAAATAATTTCTGATGGTATTCGGGGTAAACTTCAGCTAGTATAATCAAATCTTTTTGTTTCGGATGTGAGAAACAATCGATTTCAACAATCACTATTATTAGAACTAGTATGTTTTTCAGACTCATGTTTGTTTCTTTTTAGATTAACCCCTATTTATTATAGTCAGTTTTTTTAATAAAATTCATATACAATATTAAAATTGTCAATTTTGTCATTGCTGTTTTTAATAATCTGAACAAGAAAATAATTATTGTAAATATAGAATAATTCTGTTTTAACTAAATCTTGTTGAATTTCCTTTTTCTCAATAAAACAATTAGCATTATAGGTGAAATTTTCAATATTCCATTTTTTTCCATATATGGAAAAGTATTCAGCTTTTGTTAATTGGTTTTTATTATTATATTGTTTTTTAGAAACAAGCTTTAATTTACCCGTTGAGTAAGCAGAGTAATATTCAATTTCGTTTCCATTTATGTCTGTTTTATAATTATCAATAGATTTTTCAGACATTTTCAATCCATTATGATAGTCAATATTTACTGTTTCACCCTTTTTCCCAGAAGTGTCGTAATAATATTTAAGCTCACAATAAAGACCTGAACTATTGTATCTTAGTTCTCTATCATAACTACCATTAGGATTTTTAAATGTTACTGAATTTATACTCCATTTATTCCCCTCATTATAGTCAGAATAAATTATAATTCCCTCATCTTTCAATGTTATGATTCGGTTTCTAGGTTCGTCATTTCCAATTTCATATTCAATAGCGGAAAAACCTTCATAGACATAATAGTAACCGTAATTAAATTCATCTTTTGGATTGAAATATTCAATTTTCAAAATTCTGTTTAATGAGTCATAGTAATAAACTGCTTTTTTAACAAAAGAATTATCATTTGACAAATCCATAACCAAATTTCCATTTTTATCAAATTCTAACTTCGAAGAAAGCAAAGAGTCGCAGTAAAATGAAATTGTTTTAATTCCATATTTGGAAATAGTTTCATTATCTAATGTGAAAAATTCTTTAAATAACTTTTCAGGTTCATTCTGAATTGATTGACCAAATGCCACATAAGAAACAAAAAACAGAATAATTAGTATAGTAGTTTTCATTTTAATATTGCTCTATAACTTTTTCATACACACCTTCCCTCTTTCAAAAAAAATCAGAATGCAACAAATAGCATCATTTTTTAACAGAAAACCAATGTATATTTTATCACCTCAAAAATATGAATTTTTTTTGAATGAATTGAAAATTTGGATGTTTTTTTATTTTGCAGAAGTTATTCTCTTCTGTCTTTCGGATTGCATATCAGAAAGGACTAAGCTTTTTCTAATTTTCAAAACTATCGTAATTTTATTCGCTTGAATTAAGCTCTTCTGGCTTAGTTTCGTCAGGTTCGGGCTCAATCGGCTTTATTACATTTTGCTCGGTTTTACTTGCCATTAAACCAATCATCATTAGCAATGCAGTTAAAATAATCACTTGAATAATGAGAGATTTATTTACGATAGATATATTTTGCGTGGATTCGATAGAAAGAAAAAGCAAAATAGTAATTAATCCTCTGGGTGCCACAAATAACAATGGTTTTAATGGCATTTTGGATAATTTTAATTGAAATATTCTAAAAAACACAATCATAAAAACGATACCTATCGCCCATAATATAGTATCTGTGTTTAAAATTTCGGCAGTTTCGATTAAATAGCCAAATAAAAGAAAAAACAGTGCTCTAATTAAAAACGCTCCTTCAATAGTGAGTTCTTTAAACTTTTTCACTTCGCTGTCTAATGCATCGAGTCGAAATTTTTTAACCCATTTAAATTGCTTTAATTGAACAAGGTTTCCAATAAAAATTCCAAATAACAAAATAAAAATCAGAGATGGCAAGTGATAAATTTTTGAAATTGAATAAATTAATATGATAAGCAATATGATTGGGATAAATTTAACGTGGTGTTCAATTCTACTTAAAAGCAACGAAAGTCCAATGGTAGAAATAAACGAAACAATAATTATAAATATCAGCTGCAAGCCAAAATACGCAAATGTTTGACTGCCAAAACTACTGTTAAGTGCAACGAAATTGAAAAACAAAACTCCAAAAATATCCGACAAACTACTTTCATAAATAACATATTCTCTATTCACAGACGATAAATGTCTAACGCTTGGAATAGCAACGGCGCTGCTAATAACGCAAAATGGGATAGCATTGATCAAACTATTTTGAAAAGAATCGTGACCGAAATAATGAAATAAAAATGAAAGCAAAAATGCTAAAATAAACATTGGAATTAATGCTCCTAAAAATGACTTATTAATCAATCGCATTTTTGACTTATTAAGTTCAAGTTCCAACGAGCCTTCAAGCACAATTAGGATTAACCCGATGGTTCCAAGAATAGGTAAAATTTCGGAAAAATCGGGAAGATGTATGCTGAAAAAACTGGTTAATTGTTGAACACTCCACCCTAAAAACAACAACAAAATTACCGAAGGAATTTTAGTTCGAAAGGAAGTGATATCAAAAAAATATGCAACTAAAAGTAATACACAAATTGCAATAATAACAGTCATTGTCATAGCTTGTAGTATATTAGCGTGTCGTTTTCAAGGCAAATTATTAATAAAGTTTCAAAAAAAACAATGTTTTATTTCAAAATTTTCATCAAAGGTATTACGATTTAATCAAAATTCCAAAATATGAGTTTCCCTAAAATTTTAAAAGCAAGAATAGTATTAAAAAGCAGAGCAATAAAATCGACTTAAATTTACATTGTTCGTATTTAATTTTTTTATTCCAATACAGAATTTTTCATATCAAATTCAAATTCACCTAATTTCTCCCAACCTAATTTTTTGGTGTGAGCCTTTTCCGAAAAATTACATTTATTTTATTGATAAATGTAAGCGAGATTGGGTATTTTTTGTAAAATTCGATTCTCATTTCCTCAAAAATCAAATTTAGCAATCCACTTCCTCTGTATTTTTCATCCAGGCAAACTGGTCCGTATTGAAAGCTATTTTCTGTTGTAATTTTTTGTCCATTAAAAGACATTTTTGGGAAACGAGATACCATAAAATTAAAAATTTCCCATTGTTCAAAATACTTCCAACTTCCAGCAAAAGCATACGCACCATTTCATCTTGCTCGTTTTCGGCAACAATTTAATCCATTTTGTAAAATTATTTCTTCAATTTGATTAATCGTAAATGGAGTGGTTTCAAAGCCTTTTTTTCGCTCTAATTCATTTAAGTTTCTGTATAAATATTTTTCCTGAAGGGATAAAACTCCGTCGATATCCTTTTTAGTTCCTATTTTGGTTTTTATCATGCGTACATTTTTTCATCAAATGTAAAATGATTTAATCAAAATTCCAAAGAAAATGAATTCAACCTAAATTAATTGCAACATAATCCTGCCAAAATCAGATAAGTCTAATAATCTAAGTGCAATGCTTTTTTAATAATTTCTTCTACTTCATTTGCCGATTCGGTCATTACTTTTTCGATTAAACCACCATAAGTTGAAGCTAACATGGCGGGATTCATCCTTGAAACATAGGTTTTTCCATCGCTTTTTTCGTACACACTAATCCTACATGGCATCATCGAGGATATAATTCTTTCGGTATCTTTTTTCAGTATTCTACTCGAATGACTTGGATGGCATAATGAGAAAACGTGGACTGGCAAAACCGTTTCTCCAAAATTTTTTAATGTTTTTTGCAAATCATACACATTGGAAATTATCCATGATTTACCCTCAATTTCTTTTGATAATCTGTCAATGGTTGCATAAAAATCTGCTGGACTAACGTCTTCCTTAAAAGCAGCGTTTATTGTATTATTTTTTTCTTCTTTCATAATAATTGAGATTATTTAATTCCATTAATTTTTAAAATCCAGTAATCTACATGTTCTGTTTCAGATAACAATATAACCTTTATTTATGTATAATGTTCATCAAACATTAGAGAGTGTCTGCAATAAAACGCCAACTTCATCGTTGTTCTAACAACGAATTGAGGTCATTTACATTCGATAGTTCGGATTACAAATCCGAACAAACACAGTAAACAGAGAAAATTTAAACGCCGAAGGTGTCGAATATTAATAGCCCCGAATGCAATGCGGGGTTATTATGTGAAATTTATAAATGATTTTGACGAAAAATTTGCCTTGATGTTTGCAAATTTTATGACAAAATCTAATCTTATTGAAATAAATCTTTCGTGAATTTTGGATAAAATTGTGCTCCGAGTAACCCAAAAATGGAGCCACATAGTCCATGTAATCGATTATTGGTCATTCGGTGGTTTAATTCACAAATTAGATATCCAGTTTCTTTTTCAAAAACAAAAGTAAAGAGCCAAGGCGAATATTGCCATTCTTTATTATTGTACGGATATTTTTGGATTAGTCATAATTTTAATATTATCTATTCCATCACTCTGTAATTATCCGTACAAAGTTATGATAATTTTTATCTTATAGTTGCAGAATGCGGAGTCATGTTACAGTGATCGCTTCGTTTTTTTGGCACTGGTTGCTATGCAGCACTTGAAGCCCTATTTAGTGTCTGAAATAAAACACTGAGTTTTCGTGCAAGCCCTATTTATCATACGTTGTGGTTATTTCAAGTCCAGTGGGTTTTTTCATATAAATGTCGTTAGCCAGTCTTTTTATTATGCACTTTCATCAAACATAATTTCGACTGAACTGCCTATTTTAAAAAAAGGCTCCTCAATGGGTAATGTAAAATAAAAAGATGAACCTACACCTTCAATACTTTCAACCCATATTTCACCACCATTTTTTTCTAAAAATCCTTTTACCAATAACAATCCAATTCCAGCCCCTTTATTCTTTTTTCTTGTTTCTGAAAGAATTTTCATTTGTGGCGTAAAAAGTTTTTCCATTATCTCTTTGGACATTCCAATTCCAGTGTCCTTAACCTGAACAATAATTTTGTCCTCTTTGCTTTTTGCTGAAACCGATATTGTTCCACCTTTTTCGGTATGTTTTATCGCATTTGAAACGATATTTTGAATGATGGAAATTAGCATTTTACCATCTGCAAATACAGACGTATTCTCTTCAATTTCGTGATGAAGATTTATCGCGTTTATGGAAGCACTTTCGGTTAAAGTTTCAAATACTTTATCAATGTATTCGGTTAGTTTTATTTTTGTTGGAGAAAAAGCATCTGCCGCATATTTTATTCTTGCCCATTCTACTAAATAGTCTAACATATCTAATTC
>JBBQWB010000038.1:0-25730 GCA_038210985.1 Bacteroidales bacterium | reverse complement strand
CCTATTTCAAATACCGAGATCATATCGTGGGTGTTAATAACGGTTGTAATGTTATATTCGTGCGTAATTTCTTTAATTAAGTTATCGATAATAATGGATGTAAGTGGGTCAAGACCAGAGTTTGGTTCATCGCAAAACAAATATTTTGGTTGTAAAGCAATGGCACGAGCAATAGCAACACGTTTTTTCATTCCACCACTAATTTCGGAAGGAAAAAGTTTGTTTTTATTGATAATATCTACACGCTTTAAACAAAAATTTGCACGTTCAAGTTTTTCCTCAAACGACTTCTCTGTAAATATATCTAAGGGAAACATTACGTTTTCTTCCACACTCATCGAATCAAAAAGAGCAGAACCTTGAAAAAGCATCCCGATTTCTTTTCGGATACTTTTTCGTTCGTTTTCGGGCATGTGAACAAAATCGCGGTCGTTGTATAAAATTTCACCTTGTTCTGCTACATGCAATCCAACTAAGCATTTCATTAAAACTGTTTTCCCTGAACCACTTTGTCCAATAATTAAATTTGCCTTTCCTTGATCGAAAACGAAATTAATGTCCTGTAAAACAGGAACATCATTAAACGATTTATAAAGGTTTACTACTTCAATCATGTGAGTAAAAGTTGAGTGAGTAACATATTGAAAAACAGAAGTATAATACTACTATATACCACCGCATTAGTGCTCGAACGACCAACTTCCAATGCTCCTCCAGTAGTTTTATATCCGTAGTATCCTGAAACAGTAGTAATTATAAATGCAAAAACCATTGTTTTAATCATCGCATAAGTAATATCAAAAGGACTGAAATAAATTACCAAGCCTTCAATAAAATCGTTTGAACTAACTAAATTGGAATTAACACCAGCAATCCAACCTCCAAACATTGATGTAAACATGCTAAAAATTACCAAAACAGGATTAATCAAAACAAAAGCAACTACTTTGGGAAGAATTAAAAAGGAAGCCGAATTAATACCCATAACTTCAAGGGCATCAATTTGTTCGGTAACTTTCATAGTTCCAATTTCGGAAGCAATTCGGGAACCGACTTTACCAGCTAAAAACAAACTTAGAATAGTTGGAGCAAATTCTAAAATTACCGATTGTCGAACCGTAAAACCAACCGTCCAATTTGGAACAAGAGGATTATCAATTTGAAAAGCAGTTTGAATGGTAACAACAGCTCCCATAAAAATGGAGATAAGCACTACAAAACCGATGGATTCATAGCCCAATCCTTCCATTTCGAGCCACAACTGTTTACGAAAAACCTCCGACTTTGGTGGTTTCCGAAAGACTCTCAACATTAGCAAAATGTAATCTCCAATGTTATGGAAATATTTCATAAAATCGTTTTTGCGAAATTAAGACTTTTTATTGAATGTTGATTGTGCATTTTAATATTTGTAACAATTTTCAATATTTTATACATTGATTATTGGATAAAAACCATAATCTTAACTTGTAAATCAATGGGTTTGTCTATAAAAAAACATTGTATGAAAAAAACATTACGATATATTGTTTATTTTTCATAATATTGTAGAATAATCAAAACCAGATTCCTATGAAACAATTTTTTAAATTTATGTTTGCCTCCATGGTGGGATTTATTCTATCTTGGATTATGTTATTTATTCTTATTCTGATAGTTACCGGAGCAATTATTTCTTTTGTAGGAGATAAAACGGTAGATGTTGAAAAAAATTCGATATTAGAGATAAGCCTTAATTCCGAAATAATGGAACGTTCGGGCAAAAATCCATTCGAAAATTTCGATTTTTCAAGTATGAAACAGAATAAGACACTAGGATTGTATGATATTGTAACGGCAATAAAAGTTGCTGCAAAAGACGATTACATCAAAGGTATTTATTTGAACTTAAGCGACATCCCTGCCGGAATTGCAACGATTGAAGAAATTAGAGAAGCACTGATTGAATTTAAAAAATCAGGAAAATTTATTTATAGCTATAGCGAAGGATACTCTCAAAAAGCATATTACGTAGCCTCTGTTTCCGACAAAATTTATTTAAATAAAGAAGGAAGTATTGACTTAAAAGGCTTAAGTGCTTCGATTATGTTTTTTAAAGGCACTCTGTCAAAACTTGAAATTGAACCTCAAATTATTCGCCACGGAAAGTTTAAAAGTGCCGTTGAGCCTTTTATTTTAGACAAAATGAGCCCTGAAAACAAAGAGCAAACTTTACGTTATGTTGGTTCAATTTGGAATGATATGGTATCGAAAATATCTAAATCTCGAAAAATTAGTGAAGCCGAAATTAATGCTACTGCCGACAATTTGCTTTTGCAAATACCCGATGAGGCATTGCGATTAAAATTTGTGGACGGCTTAATTTATAAAGATGAACTTTTAGAACAATTTAAATCGAAAGTTGGAGCAAAAGACATCAATAGCATTGAATTTATAAGCATTGAAAATTATATTAAATCCCCAAGAGCAAAAGCTGAAACCCCACGTACTAAGGATAAAATAGCTATTGTGTTCGCAGTTGGTGAAATTGGCGGAGGCGAAGGCGACGACAAAAAAATAGGTTCCGAACGTATTTCTCGCGAGATTAGAAAAGCACGTTTAGACGAAAACGTAAAAGCAGTAGTGTTAAGAGTTAATTCGCCAGGAGGAAGCGCCTTGGCTTCGGAAGTAATTTTACGCGAAGTAAAACTTACCAAAAAAGTTAAACCAGTTGTTGTTTCAATGGGCGATGTGGCTGCTTCGGGTGGTTATTATATTGCTTGTGCAGCCGATGTTATTGTGGCTCAACCTAACACAATTACCGGCTCAATTGGTGTTTTTGGCATGATTCCAAACATTCAAAAACTGTTGAACAACAAACTTGGGGTTAACATTGATCAGGTGAAAACAAACACACATTCCGACTATATGAATATCTTCCGCCCATTAGATAAATACGAGTACGATGCTATTTTAAAAAGCATTGAACGAATTTACGATGTTTTCATTACGCATGTTTCCGAAGGTCGTCATGTAACTAAAGAATATGTTGATAGCATTGGACAAGGAAGAGTTTGGACAGGTTTAGATGCTAAAAATTTAAAACTTGTGGATGAAATTGGAGGATTGGACAAAGCAATTGCCATAGCTGCAAAAAAAGCCAACATTGAATCGTACAGAATAATATTCTTACCTGAACAAAAAGAATTTATCGACCAATTATTAGGCGATGTAGAACAAACTCAAACTTCTATTCTTCGCGAAGAATTTGGCGATTTTTACGATTATTATATGTTTATTAAACGTACTACAACTCAACGAGGAGTTCAAGCACGCTTGCCTTATACCATTAATATAGAGTAAGAGATTCTGTTTTAAAACAAACCCCTGATTGAACAAGTTTTCAGTCAGGGGTTTTTTATGATAAAAATTCTACTACCCAGCCTTGTCCTCTCGCAGAGGACTCTCGTTAAGATGATTATTACAAGCGACCTAGCAAAGCATTCTTTCCGCTAGGTTATACCGTATGCTAATATGATTTAGTCCAATAATTAAAAATGTTGATCAATAATTCATATTAGCATCGAGCATTAATCCCGTAGACGAGGACATGCCCATACTAAATTACAAATTGTCCTTTGGACTAATTTGAAATAAGTAATGGTATTAGTGGCAGTAGCAGCCAATTAGATTAGGGGCTGGTGATTTATAAATTTACGCCCGTTAAATACGATTGAAAAAGATATTCAGGGCTCTCGTAATAAATACTGCTGTTAAAATCTTCTATTTTACGAGATAACCACAAATTATAGACTTCTATAAGTGCTTCAATCAATGGCTTGTTTTCCTTTTTGGAAACATCAATAATTAAACGTTTATGTACTTTTCCAATATCCCAATGAGTTGGTATTGAATATTTTGCATTTAAAACATTGTCGAATACTCCATCTTTTATGTTGTGTTTTTCGATAAGATCAAATGTAAGCTTATCCATATTTTCGTTATGGTAAATATCTGCTAAGTCCAAAATATGCTGTAAATCATTTTTCCCAATAGCATTTACTATCACATTACGGTGATTTTTTGTTTTTCTGCCTATGTATTCAATCAAAGAGCAAAGAAAAAACAAATTATTTGCAACGTTATCTTCTCTGCCTATCATAATTGCTTATAGTTTTATATTCGGTAAATTGTAAAGTTTTTAATGCTTTATTGCTACAAAAACAGACTTGGTGGGTTGGATGTTTAAATTTAGCTAAAACCCAAAATTGCTCACGATTTATGATTCCGTCGATAAAGTCGGAAATATAATTATAAATTTGGTCATTAGCCATTGCACCTATAACAATATCGTAATTATGCTTCCCTCCCGAACGACAATCAACGATAAAATCGAGCCATTTTTCGGTCATTTCTTCAAATACAAGAATTTCAAGTGTTTCGTTTAACGTATACTCATATATTGAGACAACTGCTGTATCATAACGACTTGCCCAGCGTATTGCTTGTGTCTCTGATTTAGTGCAATAAAAGCCTTCTCCAAAGTCCTTTGGAAACTTGCTTTTCAGAATTTCTGGCTTCTCTATTGCCGCAAAACCTCCGTGATATACTTTCATATAATACTTTTTTAATGCAAAAATAAACAAAAAAAAGACATTGCAATACGAACTGTAATATCCGCAACACTTGCACCTAATCGTTTCGGGCAAAGGAATTTTATCCCAGCTTTTGCCCTAAATTGCTGTCCGAAGTCTGAGACTTCGGGCAACTGACGAGTCTCTCGCAGAGGACTCTGGATAATATGATTAGATTTTCGATAAATGAGTTTTATGACTAAATCATGATTGCTAGCTAAGTAAAGACCCCGTTGGGAAACTCTACGCTGGGATATTTTATTACTGAGAATTAAATCTTCATCCCAATCAGAGTCTCTCGCAGAGGACTCTGGATAAGATGATTAGATTTTTGATAAATGAGTTTACTAGCTCTTGATTACTAGCAGCGTAGAGTCCCCGCTGGGAGACTCTACGCTGGGATAATAATAACTTGTCCTTATTTGATTATCCATATACCAATGACCCGAAAGTTCTCCAATTCATTGATAAACAAGATTTACGTTCCAGATAGTTGCAAGTTGGGTTAAGATAATTTGATTAATTGCAAATATAATTATTTATTGCTAGAAATTTATTTATCGAATGGTGTTTTTTTTTGTCAACAGAACTTGATTATTAGAAATTAAGATAATTGGTGAGAATATTCTCCGTAGTCTTTTTGTCCGAAGTCTGAGACTTCGGACAACGGACGATGGGAGACTCAACGTTTGGATTTAAATTTTTCGCTGAGAACTAAACCTTACTTTTTCTTCTTACTCAAAAGAGATTTTATCTCATTCAATTTCATCAAGGCTTCCACTGGAGTTAAGGTGTTGATGTCCATGTTTAAAATATCCTCTTTAATTTGTTCTAGCAATGGATCATCGAGTTGGATAAAACTTAGTTGAAAACCATCATCTATATTGGATGCTTCTATTTTTTTACCAAGCCCTTCGCTGCTGTGCGATTTTTCAAGCTGAACTAACATTTTATTTGCTTTTTCGAGCACATCTTGCGGCATTCCCGCCATGCGAGCCACATGAATCCCAAAACTATGTTCGCTACCACCAGTAATTAGTTTTCTTAAAAAGATAACTTTATTGTTATATTCTTTTACTGAAACATGAAAATTTTTGATTCGCTTAAAACTTTTCGTCATTTCATTTAGCTCATGATAATGGGTGGCAAACAACACTTTTGGACGGAAAAGTTTATGCTGATGAAGATATTCGGCGATAGCCCATGCAATGGAAATACCATCGTAAGTGCTTGTTCCTCGCCCAATTTCGTCTAATAAAATTAAACTACGGTTGGAAACATTATTTAAAATGCTAGCAGTTTCGTTCATTTCAACCATAAAGGTCGATTCGCCAGATGAAATATTATCCGAAGCACCTACACGAGTAAAAATCTTATCTACAATACCAATGGTTGCAGATTCGGCAGGGACAAAACATCCCATTTGGGCAAGCAATACAATTAATGCCGTTTGACGCAATAATGCTGATTTTCCTGACATATTAGGCCCAGTAATTACGATAATCTGTTGTTTTTCTGTATCTAAAAAAACACTATTGCTAATATATTTTTCGCCTGGAGGCAACTGTTTCTCGATTACCGGATGCCGACCTTCTTTTATTTCGAGGGCAAACGAATCGTTTATTATAGGACATTTGTAGTTGTTTTCGGACGAAAGTTGTGCAAACGAAAGCAAAACATCTAATCGAGCAATCAAAGATGCATTTAGCTGAATTGGCCTTATATAATCGAGCATGCTTAAAACCAAATCATTAAATAGTTGAGTTTCGAGGATTAGAATTTTATCTTCGGCTCCTAAAATTTTATCTTCATATTCTTTCAGCTCTTCGGTAATATAACGTTCGGCATTAGTCAGAGTTTGTTTACGAGTCCATTCGCTCGGCACTTTATCTTTGTGTGTATTTGTAACTTCCAAAAAGTAACCAAATACATTATTGAAACCAATTTTTAAAGATGGTATTCCAGTTATTTCCGATTCGCGTTGTTGAATTTGAACAAGATAATCCTTACCCGAAAAGGCTAAATTTCGCAAATCGTCTAATTCTGCATTAACCCCTTTTGAAATAATATTTCCTTTATTTAAAGCCACTGGCGGTTCTTCCTGAATTTCGCGTTCGATCCGATTACGCATACTGATGCAAACATTTAGCTGTTCGGCAATTTTATTCAATACCTTATGTTCCGAATTTCCACAAATGGCTTTAATGTCTTCAACCGCATACAGCGATTTTTGGAGTTGTTTAATTTCACGCGGAGTAACACGACCCACTGCCACTTTAGAAATCAACCTTTCTAAATCGCCAATAACTTTAATTTGGTAACGAAGCAATTCGGATTGATCTGTATTTTTTATAAAAAAACCCACTGCATCTAACCGTTCTTGAATAAGTACTCTATCTTTTAGTGGCAGGACAATCCAATTTCGAAGCATGCGCGAACCCATTGGAGAGTATGTTTTATCGATAACTTGCAAAAGTGTAGTTGCGTTTTCGTTGGCAGAGCTGATAAGTTCTAAATTTCGAATAGTAAAGCGGTCGAGCCACACATAACGATCTTCTTCAATTCGCGATAATTTTGTAATATGTTGAACTCTGTCGTGCTGGGTGTCGGCTAAGTAATGTAAAGCTGCACCTGCAGCTATAATACCGTTGCTCATATTTTCAACGCCAAAGCCTTTTAGCGAAACGGTTCCAAAATGTCGAAGTAAAGTATCGGTTGAAAATTCGGTAGTAAAAACCCAATCTTCGAAAGTTGTTATTAGAAGTTTTTCGCCAAATACTTCTTTAAATTTTGATAATTTATTTTTTTGAACAACCACTTCGCTTGGTCGCATACTTTGTAATAGCTTATCAATGTATTCGTTGCTTCCTTCGGCAATATAAAATTCACCCGTAGAAATATCGAGAAGTGACATCCCTGAAAATTTTTCACCAAAATGAATAGAGGCTAAAAAATTATTTTCTTTTACTTCCAAAATCTTGTCGTTGTAAGAAACTCCAGGTGTAACTAATTCGGTAACACCTCTTTTTACAATTGTTTTGGTAAGTTTTGGATCTTCAAGTTGTTCGCAAATGGCAACACGCAAGCCAGCTTTTACCAATTTTGGAAGATATGTATCCAACGAATGATAGGGAAAACCTGCCAATTCGATATAGTTTGCGGAGCCATTTGCTCGTCGGGTTAAAACAATTCCTAAAATACCAGATGCCTTAATGGCATCTTCGCCAAAAGTTTCATAAAAATCGCCAACTCTAAAAAGCAAAAGTGCATCGGGATACTTTGCTTTAAATGAGTAATACTGACGCATTAAGGGCGTTTCACTTACAATTTTCTGGTTTGTTTCACTCATAAAAGCATTCTTAACTATAAAATAAACACATTTGGCTATGGGTTTACGTATTTCAATCCAAATTGAATTCGTAATTTTGTAACGGATTACAAAAGTATGAAATTGCCTCCGATTTTCACTCTATTTTTTCAAGATTACTGCTTCTTTTTCAAACAAATTGTCAACAAAAAAACATTATGGATAAGCGCAAACTAAGTATGGATGAGTTAAACAGGATAAGTCCCGATGAATTTAAAGCCTTCAATAAAACTCCTTTTATTTTTGTTTTGGATAACATACGAAGTATGAATAATGTTGGTTCATTTTTCCGAACTGCCGATGCTTTTCGATTGGAATCGATTCATTTATGTGGCATTACAGCCAAACCTCCAAATAAAGAAATTCACAAAACGGCTCTTGGTTCTACCGACACTGTGGAATGGAAATATTTTGAAAACACCTTAGATTCGATTTCCGAATTAAAAAAGAATGGTTTTTTAGTATATGCAGTTGAGCAAGTTGTTTCACCTGTTTATCTTCACACATTAAAAATTCCATCCAATCAAAAAACAGCTTTTATTTTTGGCAATGAAGTTTTTGGCGTAAGCGATGAAGTAATTGCGGCGTGTAACGATTGCATCGAAATTCCTCAAATTGGCACAAAACACTCCTTAAATGTTTCTGTTTCGGCAGGAATTGTAATTTGGGAAGCATTTTCGCAGTGGCTTAAAAATGTTAATTGATTATTTTTTAAGTCTCAAAATCTAATTCGGAACTCGCTAAATTTGATGTTTTTCAATATATTACACTAAAAGTTTAAGGCAAAGTGTTGAAAATTGGAAAACCCAAATAATTATCATTTGGATTCTAAAATAATGACTAATTCAGTATTTTTATCTACTGTTGTCCGATATAAATTTTGACATCTGTTGTATGATGTTGTATAACAAGCTAATAGGTAAAATGAGGGAAGGTAGGGTTTGTTTTTGTGTATTTTAAAAATATGGATTTTCCGCAATTTATTGCCCCTGCCCTCAAGGGTGTAAATTGCTGAAAATCAATTTATCCTTTAGGATTGAGGCAAAAATTGATTGAAGTAATTTACACCCAAAGCAAAATTTATTTATTTTATCGGACAATAGTGATTTTTATCCTTAAATATTTTGTGGATTAATTTTTGTTGTATTTTTAGCTCCTCAAAAAAACAAAAAACTATGAAAAAAACAATTATCACCTTCGTTAGTGTGCTATTTTTTATCCTATTTTCAATAGGAAAAAGCACAGCCCAAAAAGTTTACAGTTGCCAATATAAAAGCGATGCAAAAGTAAAAGTGTTTGTTGCACAGTACAAAAGCGACGCCGACCTAGTAGTTTACAAATGCCAATATAAAAGCGATGCTTCTGGCAACAATGGTTTATGGTTCTTTTGCGAGTATAAAAGCGATGCAGATAAAACTATTTTCCTTTGCGATTACAAAAGCGATGCGGATTTAATTATTTATTTTTCCGACTATAAAAGTGATGCAGGATGGAAAAATAGTTCAAAAAAACAATTAATGTATTAAAATCTATCAAAAATGAAAAAAACTAAAGTAACAATTTTAATTTTGGTTTTAATAGCATCCTTTTCATTCAGTAATTGCAAATGCTGCAAGAAAACCGAAAAAGCAAAAATGGATAAAGTTATGACACAAGGAACCGTAAAAAAACTCCCGAATATGTTGGGATCATGTGCTTGGGTTATAGAAACCGCAGATGGCAAAAAATACGAACCAAAAGATTTACCTTCCAGCTTTTTAGTTGACGGTCAACAAATTGAATTTTCATTTGAAGTAATCGAAAACATGAAGAGTAAATGCATGACGGGAACGCTAATTAGAGTTACCGAAGCGAAAAAGAAATAAGAATATTGAAAATAAAAAGAGAGTCTTGACCAAAATCAAGGCTCTCTTTTTTATAAAAGCACGCCCTGAATTTGATATTTTTGAGCAATCGAGGGATTTTTATCCACATCAATTTTGATGATTTTAATTTTATTTTCCAATTCGGATGAAAGTTGCACTAATATAATGTTTGCTGAAAAACTTAGCGTTTGAACCCATTTAATGTTTATTTTAAAAATCGAGGGTTAAAAATAAGTAAGCGTCAAATTCGAGGACTTCCAGCTGGCAGACGAGGACGAAGTTTGCGTTTTCCGGCAAACGCTACATATCCATTGTAAGTTGAGCCCCACCATTGTCATAAAAACCATCTAAATCAAATAATTTTAATTGATTTTTAGAAACCATAGGAGTTTTATCCGAGTCTTTTTTGCAGTTTTCATCTAAAAAACTGTTTATTAACTGTCGCAAAACTTTATTGCGTGTAGTTTTATTCTGAATACAATAAGCGTCCAATTGCTTTTTTCTGTTTTCAGAAATCATCAGGTTCAATTTATAGAACTTGACTTTCTTCTTTTTCTTATGTTTCACTTTGCGTTGGACAACTTTTGTCATGATTATCAATGAATCAGTGATTAATTTGCAATATTAAAAATAAAAATTGATAATCAATGAATGTAAATCAATGATTTACAAACAATGAAAAGTTAATTAGTGCTTGTATGAAAACACCAAACCCTTCCCTGTCTTGAAAAAACAAATAACTAGTTTTAAAATAACATTTCATCTATTCTTATTATTTATCTTTACAAAAAAGCATTGCCTGTATTAAAACTCTTGCGAATTTCATATAATACTAACAATTACCTCCATTGCTTTATCCACTTCCTTAATAGTATTAAATTTTGAAAAAGAGAATCGTATTGAGTTTCTGTTTTCGCCATAAATTTGTTGAATTATTGCAGATGCTTTATTCACTCCAGATGCACACGCACTGCCTTGCGACATGGTGATTCCATTTATATCAAATTTCATATTTAACACCTCTGGTGAAATGTTGGTAGGCAATGCAACATTTATAATAGTGTATAAACCAACCTTGTCTGAATTTCCGTTAAAATCAACCTTTGGAAAAGCAATCTTAAGTTTTTGAATAAAATAGGATTTTAATTCAGTTATTTGAGGTACGTTTTTATCTATTTCATTCATTGCAACTTCCAAAGCTTTAGCAAAACCAGCAATAGCAGGCGTATTTTCGGTACCCGAACGCATATTTCGCTCTTGACTTCCGCCTAGCAATAGTGGTGGATATGTTTTTCCTGATTTTACAAAAAGCATCCCCACACCTTTTGGCCCATGAAATTTATGTCCCGAAGCCACGGCAAAATCAATATTTAAATCGTTAAACGATATTTTGTATTTTCCAATAGTTTGAACCATATCGGTAAAAAATAATGAATTAAATTCCTTACATAATTCCGAAACTTTTTTTACTGGCAATAAGTTGCCAATTTCGTTATTTGCGTGCATTAATACAACTAATTTTTTCTCGTTTATGGAACTTAATATGTTTTTTAAATCAATTAAATCCACATCCCCATCGCCATTTAATTTAACATAATGAATTTCAATGTTTTCCATATTACGAATGGTTTTTAAAACAGCAGTATGTTCTATTGGAGATGTAATAACATGCTTTATTTCATTTGTTTTAATAATATTTGGAATCATCAATCCAATGCCTTCCGTGGCGGTGGAAGTAAAAAATATTTCGGAGGGTTTTGCCGATAATAGATTGGCAACTTTTTCGCGGGCATTATCAATTTCAAATTTGGCTTTTTGACCAATGGAATGAACCGAAGATGGATTTCCCCAAGCTTCCGAAGCTACTCTATGCATTTCATTTAATACTTCGGGTAAAGTTGGAGTAGTTGCTGCGTTATCAAAATAAATCATACCTTATTATATTAAATCATTTATATTTTTCATAATCATTTTTGCAAGTTCATTTGCTTTTTCGGCACTTTTGCTTTCCGAATAAATTCGAATAATGGGCTCTGTATTTGATTTTCGAAGATGTACCCACTCCTTATCAAATTCAATTTTCAATCCATCGATATCATTTATTGGTTGATTGGAATATAATTTACGAACCTTCGACAAAATTAAATCGACATTCGCACCTTGTTTTAATTCAATTTTATTTTTCGAAATTACATATTCTGGATAATGGGCTCTTAGTTCCGAACAACTGCAATTTTCATGTGCTAAATGAGTTAAAAACAGAGCAATTCCAAGCAGGGCATCTCTTCCATAATGAAGTTCTGGATAAATTACACCGCCATTGCCTTCACCGCCAATAACTGCATGAACCAATTTCATCTTTTCAACAACGTTCACTTCGCCAACAGCAGATGCAAAATATTTATAACCATGAGCCAATGTGATATCCCGAAGTGCTCCGGTAGAAGACAGATTGGAAACAGTATTGCCACCTGTTTTGGACAAAACATAATCCGCAACAGAAACCAAGGTATATTCTTCGCCAAACATTTCGCCATTTTCCATAACCATCGCCAAACGGTCCACATCTGGATCCACAACAAATCCCAAATGTGCTTTGTTTTCGAGCACAACTTTAGCTATTTCGGTTAAATGCTCGGGCAAAGGTTCGGGATTATGAGGAAAACGACCATTTGGAGTGGAATATAATTCGATGATTTCGTTCACTCCCAAAGCCTTTAAAAGTTTTGGCAAAGCAATACCTCCAGTGGAGTTAACGGCATCGAATGCAATTTTAAATTTCGCATTTTTTATTGCCTCCACATCCACAATTGACAATTTTAATATTTGTTCAATATGCCTTTCTATGGCACCTTCCGAAAAATCATAGCCACCTATATCTTCCACTTCGGCAAAATCCCAATTTTGATCATCCGCCATTTGTAAAATCTTCTCACCATCCATTTCCGAAAGAAATTCGCCTTTTTTATTTAAAAGTTTTAATGCATTCCATTGTGTTGGATTATGGCTTGCTGTGATAATTATACCTCCATCTGCACCATGATGTATTACTTCCATTTCAACCGTTGGAGTAGTCGATAATCCAACATCGATAACATCGCAGCCCATCGACATTAGCGTACTACAAACCATTTTATTAACCATATCGCCCGAAATGCGAGCATCGCGACCAACAACAATCGTTATTTTTCTGCTTTCTGAGTTATCTCGGATAAAAGTTGCATACGAAGCCGTAAATTTAACAACATCTATCGGACTAAGTCCTTCTCCTGCTTTACCTCCAATTGTACCACGAATTCCCGAAATTGATTTTATTAAAGTCATGATATTTTTTTTAGCAAAGTTAAGTAATATTCTTTGTAGAATTAAATTGCTTATTATTTTTGAATTTGTTTAACCCCCAAATTTGCTGTTTGACTTTTCAAAACACATTTATTTAAGCAATTTTAATCTCTATTATACAAAATATTCGTACTTTTGTAAACTATTTTATCACTACACATGGACGAATACGGCGACTTTCAGCAGTTTGAAGAACTTAACCCATTAGTTTTGAAGTTTGAGTCAATGCTTTTAAAAGGCGAAAATCCCTTTTTCGACATTGATGAATACGAAGAAATTATTGAACATTACTTAATCACCAACTTAAGTCATGCCGAAATTGTGGTGGATTATGCACTTTCGCAATACCCTTGGAATACCGCTATTTTACTTAAAAAAGCCATCATTGCGGCACAAAATGAAAAGCCCGAAGAAGCCTTTGAAATTGTTAATACCGTTAGAAGTATTGATTCAAACAATATGGATTTTTATGTTACCATTTCATACATTCATCGAATTTTAAATGAATTTGATAAATCGATAAAAGCCTTAAAACAGGCACTAAAATTTAAGGAAGATGTGGAAGAGGTTTATTTTGACATTGCCGAAGACTACTTTATGCTAGGTGATTACAATAAGGAATGCATGTATTTAAAAGAGTGTTTGAAAATAAAATCCGATTATCCCGAAGCAATTGAAAAGCTATTTTGGTCGTATAAAAGTCAACAAAACTTTCAGGATGCGGTAGATTTTTTCCAAAGTTTCACCGATAAACATCCATTGCAACAAAATGCTTGGGAAAAATTAGGTTTTTCATATTACGAAATAGGTTTGTTCGAAAAAAGTGTGGAAGCATTTGAATACAGTTTATCCATTTCGGATAGAACTACCAGCTTTAACGGAATTGCCCATGCATTTTGGAAACTCGATTTGCAATTTCATGCAATTTCAATATTAAACGAAGCCATCGAAAAATTTCCATATTCTTTCGACTTAAATATTTTAATTGGGTGGATTTATTTAGACGTGAAAGACTATTTGAACGCCCAAAAATATTTTTTGAACGAAATATTTTTAAACTCCACTTCTAATGAAGCATGGAAAGGTTTAGCACAAACATACGTTTATTATAAGGATTTCAACAACGCATACAGTTGTGTTCAAAAATCAATTATGCAATCACAAAGTGATTTGGATAGTTTAATACAACTTGCATATTTAGCTGGCGAAATCGACCTACCCAAAAATGAAATAGAAGATATTTTTAAAACAGCAATTGACAAATTTCCAAACAACGAAAATGCTTTTTTAGAATATTCATCATTTTTATATTTAGAAGATCAACAAATTAATGCCATTAAACTTTTAGAAACCGCATTGACAAATATCGAAAATAGTGCTCCAATATTCTATCGTATAGCCGCATTTCATTATGGTGTTGGAAATGAAACAATAGGACATCTAAATCTGATAGCTGGATTAACTGCCGACCCAAAACTATTGCATTTAATGTTTGATTTTGATCAAAATTTAATTGAAAATAAAAGTATTATAGACATAGTAGAAAGTTTTACAAACAACGATAACACAAATGAAGATATTTAGAAAACTGTATGATTGGGTGCTAAAGTGGGCTGATTCGCCTTATGGAGCAGCTGCATTATTTATTTTAGCTTTTGCCGAATCCTCCTTTTTTCCTGTTCCTCCAGATGTTTTATTAATTGCTTTGGTTTTAGGCTCCCAAACAAAGGCATTTAGATATGCTTTAATTTGCTCACTAGGCAGCGTTTTTGGCGGATTACTTGGGTATTATATTGGATCTGTTTTATGGTATTCGGGAAGTGAATACTCCAGCGTGGCTAATTTCTTTTTTAATAATATCCCTGGATTTACGCACGAACTTTTTGATTCGGTAAAACAACAATACGACCAATATGGATTTTGGATAGTTTTTACAGCTGGTTTTACACCTATTCCTTATAAGGTATTTACCATAACTTCGGGTGTTACCGATATGAATATTTTCATGTTTTCGCTTGCATCCGTTATTAGTCGTTCTGCTCGTTTTTTTCTGGTTGCATGGTTACTTTGGAAGTTTGGAGCACCTATTAAAAGCTTTATCGACAAGTACTTTAATATTTTAGCTTTAGGATTTACTGTTTTATTAATTGGTGGATTTATTTTGATAAAATATCTAATATAAAATGGATTCGAACAGAAAAAGAGAACTCTTAAAAGTTACAAGAGTTGGGTTTGCATTAAATATTGTTCTTACTTGTTTTAAACTTTTTGCTGGCATTGTAGGCAAAAGTGCAGCGATGATAGCGGATGCAATCCACTCTATTTCAGATATTTTATCCGATGTTATTGTTTTAGTTTTCATAAATATTTCATCAAAACCTAAAGACGAAAATCACCGTTATGGACATGGAAAATTTGAAACATTTGCCACATTTTCGGTTGGAGTTATTTTAGCAGCAGTAGGCTTTGCAATGCTATATTCTTCAGGTACATTGATTTACAAAATTTTTGACGGGAAAATAATAGATAAACCAGGCAAAATTGCAATTTGGGCTGCCGCAGTTTCAATTCTCATAAAAGAAATTTTATTTTGGTACACTTACAAATTAGGTAAAAAACAAAATAGCAATATGATTATTGCAAATGCATGGCATCATCGTTCCGATGCATTAAGTTCAGTTGCTACTTTAATTGGTATTTCTGGAGCTATATTTTTAGGAGAAAAATTCAGAATATTAGACCCAATTGCAGCTGCTTTGGTTAGTTTTTTTATAATCCGAGTTGCTTACAATATTACAAAACCTGCATTTAATGAACTTTTGGAACAATCGCTTCCGGTAGCTATTGAAAAGGAAATTATTGAAATAGCTTGCTCTGTTTCAGTTGTTGAGAAACCACATAATATTCGTACTCGAAAAATTGGAAATTCATACGCAATTGAAATTCACATTAGACTACCAAACAAATTAACCGTTGAGTCATCGCACGAAATTGTTGAAAAGGTGGAAACGAAACTCAGGGAAAAATATGGCGAAAACACCCATATTGCCATTCATGTTGACCCATCTATTCAAGAACCGAAAATTAATGACTAATCCTAATTGTTCGATTAAATATTTTATCCGAAAATGACATCCATTCATTCCTATTCATTCGAACAACTTAAAGATTTATTGGACCATGCTGTTTTAAAATACAATTCAATCGAATTTATTCACAACGATCCTATTTTTATTCCACATCGGTTTACAAAAAAGGAGGATATTGAAATAAGCGCCTTAATTTCAGCCACTTTGGCATGGGGAAACAGAAAAAGCATTATCCAAAGTGCATCAAAATTTATCGAATGGATGGACAATTCGCCCCACGATTTTATTCTTCATCATTCTGTAAATGAAAAATTGAGATTTAATAAATTTGTTCACCGTACATTTAATTCGGATGATGCACACTTTTTTATCGAGACATTAGCCAACATATACTCCAATCATGGAGGATTAGAAAAGATAGTTACCGATGGATATTGTGAAAATGGAATTTTTGGTGGCTTAGCAAATTTATCGAAAGTTTTCTTTTCCATCGAACATTTACATCGTACCGAAAAGCATCTTTCAAATCCCAATAAAAATTCAGCTTGTAAAAGATTGAATATGTTTTTACGATGGATGATCAGAAAAGATGACACTGGAGTTGATTTTGGCTTATGGAATAATATTTCAAAATCCAATTTAATGTGTCCATTAGATGTCCATTCGGCAAATATTGCTCGAAAATTTGGACTTTTAAAAAGACCTCAAAACGATTGGAAAGCGGTGGTTGAACTTACCGAAAATTTAAAATCATTTTGTGCTGAAGACCCTGTTAAATACGATTTTGCTTTATTTGGAATTGGAGTATCTAAAGACTTTTAAATATAAAATATGAAACCTGAAATTCAATCTGCATTAATGCAAAACAAGTTCCCCGACGAAGCTTATTGGTTTCTATTTGGCAACGAAACATGTACTGTTTGCAATCCTGTGAAATCAAAACTCGAAAAAGCATCCAACGAAATGAGGCAAAAAATCAACTTTTGTTACATCGATTCGATGGAAGATCAATTGCTAACTGCTTCCTTAAGTATTTTCACAATACCCGTTGTAATTTTTTCTTTTCAAGGCAAAGAATACCACCGTTGGGTTCGCAATTTTAGCATCACCGAAATAATAAAAGTCACTAATCGAATTATGGATTTGTATAACACAGATAAAGGATGAGAGCAGATAAATACTTAGTAGAGCAAAACTATTTTGCAACGCGCGAAAAGGCAGCTTTTGCAATAAAAAAAGGCTGGGTTTTAGTAAATGATTTATGTATAAAAAAAACATCTTTTATCATAAATCACGAAACAGATAAAATTTCAATTCTAGAAGATGATGTATTGAAATACGTTAGTAGAGGCGGATTAAAACTCGAAAAAGCAATATTGGATTTCAATTTGGATTTTACAAACAAAAAAGTATTAGACATTGGATCATCTACTGGAGGTTTTACCGATTGTGCCTTGCAAAACGGAGCAGTTCACGTTACCGCTGTGGATGTGGGCTCGAACCAAATGGATGCAAAACTTCGATTGAATGATAAAATTAATCTGTTCGAAAACATCGATTTTAGAGAATTAAAGCCAAATTTACTATTGTACAACAAATTCGATTTTGTTCTTTCGGATGTTTCATTTATTTCGATTACTAAAATTTTCCCTTTTGTAAAACCATATCTGGATGACGATTCGGATTTTGTTTGTCTAATAAAACCTCAATTTGAAGCAGGCAAAGGAAATATTGGACGAGATGGCATTGTAAAAAGCATTGAAGTGCATATAAAAGTAATCGACAAGATAAAACAGGAATGTACCATCCACGGTTTGTATCTTAATAATTTAACCATCGCTCCTATTCATTTTAAAAAGAAAAACATTGAATATCTAGCTATTTTTAACACATCCAAAAAGACTTCAGAATTTAACACGAAATCAATCGTATTCAATGCATTTAAAATAAAAGCAAGATTGTAAAATTCACAAAATATCATTTTTTTTGTAGGTTTGCATATTAATAAACTCCATCTCAAAAATCGATTATGAACTCATCAAAATTTATCCAACCAATTATTTATTCATCCTTATTAATAGTAGGAATTTTAATTGGTCTATTTATTTTACCAAATAATTTAGCTACGGTATCCAAAGATAAATCCAATAAAATTGAAAGCATTATAGAGTATGCCGAAAATAATTATGTGGACAGCATCGACCGTGATGAGCTTATAAAAAACGCAATAAATGGAATGCTTCAGAAGCTAGATCCACATTCGTTATACATTCCAAAGGAAGAATTTTCGGCGGTAGTGGATGAGTTAAATGGAAATTTTGAAGGAATTGGAATTCAATTTAATATTTTTAACGACACTTTAATGATTGTAAACACCATTGTAGGTGGACCATCCGAGAAAGTAGGATTAATGCCTGGCGATAGAATTGTAAGAATTGACACTCAAAATGTTGCAGGAATTGGTTTAACAAACAGCGATGTGCTTAAAAAACTCAAGGGACCAAAAGGCTCGAAAGTAAAAGTAGTAATTAAGCGAAGCGGAGTAAAACAACTTTTAAATTTCACGATTATACGCGATGTAATCCCAGTTAACAGTGTAGATGTGGCTTTTAAAATTGACGCAAAAACTGCCTATATAAAAGTGAATGAATTTACTGCTACTACGGTAGATGAATTTATTGAATCGTGCACCAAATTAGCAGATAATGGAACCAAAAAATTAATCATTGATTTGCGAGGAAATTCAGGCGGATATTTAGGTGCAGCGGTAAATATTTGCGAACAATTTTTACCAAAAGGAAGTAAAATTGTATATACCGAAGGACGCAAAAGTCCAAAGAAAGATTATATTTCAGGAAAAAAAGGTCTGTTCCGGAATATGGAAGTTGCAATATTAATAGATGAATGGTCGGCATCGGCAAGCGAGATTGTTGCTGGAGCATTTCAAGATAACGACAGGGGAATAATTGTAGGTCGGCGTTCGTTTGGTAAAGGACTAGTGCAAGACCAAGCTGAATTAAACGACGGCTCGGCAATACGACTTACAATTGCCAGATATTACACTCCTTCGGGCAGATGTATTCAACGAAAATATACTGGAACCGTGGAAGACTATTACACCGATATGCTAAACCGCTACGAGTCTGGTGAACTCGAAAATATTGACAGTTTGAAAATCCAAGATTCGACCGTTTTTCGCACTAAATCAGGTAGAAAAGTATATGGTGGTGGTGGAATTATTCCCGATTTTTTTGTTCCATTGGAAAGAAATGAAAATCTTACCTACTTAAATTCAATTATAAATTCTGGGATTATCTATAAGTTTTCGTTTGATTACGTAGATAAAAACCGTGCTAATTTTAAATTATACAAAAATGCTTCACAATTTATTTCAACTTATCAAATATCCAACGAAACTTTTGAAAGCTTAATAGTTTATGCTGAAAAAAACGGCATAAAGCGTGATCCAGCTAAAATTCAATATTCAAAAAATAAACTCAGTGTTTGGATAAAAGCATTTATTGGACGTAATTTATTTGGCAATGATGCTTTTTACCCCATCATGCTAAAAATTGACAAAACATTTTTAAAAGCTTACGAAGAGCTAAACAAAAACTAGCTTTTATTCATTAGAAATTCGTTTCTTTTTCCGCTAAACATTTCAAATTTAGCAAATGTACATTCAATTGAGCCGTTAAAAAGCGTATATTTTTTGGATGGTTTTAGTCCAATATATTTAACTAAATCTTTTCCCGAACTAATAATCCAAGCATCATAACCTTTACAATTTGACTTTAAAGTATCGCCAATTGATTTATAAAAATCTCGAATATCCTCAAGTTTAATTCGCTCACCATAAGGAGGATTGATAAATATTATTCCTTTTTCGTCGGGTAAATCCATTTCTTGAAAAGGAATAACATCAAAAATAATATCGCGGTGTAGTTTAGCATTTTTAGCATTTTGTTCAGCTAAATCCACTGCATAAGATGAAATATCAGACGAAACAATATCAATATCCGATTCGCAAATTTTTCCATTTTCCGTTTCCACAATTTGCCTCCACAAATCGGAGTTAAAATCGTTCCAATTCATAAAACCAAAGTTTTTTCGATAATATCCAGGTGGAATTTTTTGGGCAATCATAGCAGCTTCAATTGCCAAGGTTCCCGAACCGCACATTGGATCAAAAAAATTACATTCGCCCTTCCATCCCGAAAGCATAATCATTCCAGCAGCTAAAACTTCGTTTAAATTTGCTTCGCCATGCTTAATCCGATATCCTCGACGATAAAGCGAATCGCCCGAACTATCGATAAAAATACTACACTCTTTATCTAAAATTCGCAAGGTAAATCTGATGTGTGGCTCGTTTTTGTCCACCGATGGTCGTTCGTTATATTTTTCTCTGAACGAATCAACTAGAGCATCTTTGCACAATTGAGAAAGGTACAGCGAATGCGAAAAAAATTCGCCAGAAACAATGGTATCTATTAAAAAAGTTTTATCTAAATCTAAATATTTATCCCATTGAAACGCATACAATTTTTTATATAAATCCTCATTTGTAAAGGCTTCAAAATGATATAAAGGCTTTAAAATGGATATTGCTGTGCGGCAACAATAATTTGCTTTATACAGCACTTCCTTATCTCCCCTAAAAGCAACTGCACGTCTAAGAACTTGAGTGTGTTTTGCACCAATGCTTTTCAATTCTTCTTCTAAAACATATTCAAGACCCGACATTGTTTTAGCAATGAGGCGATCTTTATCATCGGGTAAATGTATCATAATTTAAATTTGTGGATACAAAGATAAACATGTTTGATTATAATGAACAAAAATTAAGAGAATAAAGAGATTAAGACATCGGTAGAAATGTTCAATAAATCTTCTAATTCGGCATTTGTAAACAACGGTTATAGTTGATAGTAAACATGATTCGTCAAGCAATTTCTGAAATGTTTTTAGATTTCCAAAAGATATACGTAAAAGAATATTTAAAGTGGATTCTTCGATGTTAATGTTACTTCGGCGAGCTCAGCACATCGCCTACGGACAAATTTTTAAGTTGTTCGTATTTCTTTTTATTAATGTTAAAGTCCTAACGGACTAGAAATTTATCACCATTACAGAAACCAAATCGGTATAATTGTTCCGTAGGACATAAATATTAATAAAAATTTTAAGTCGTATTTAAAAAATTCCACGTAGTGGATTAACAGACTTGATAAGTAATGCAGAAAGTTGAGAACTAGACAACGGCAAATTTCCACGTTGTAATTAACCCTTTATTCCTAAATTCGTTCATAAAGTCACGGAAAGACAGGATTTAACAAATTATGATTTATAAATGCATCTTGTAAACTTTAAATTTAAAATTCACCTCTACCCAACTCCCTCATACTCGGATTACAAATCCGAGCAATCCGATTGTATCAAGAAATTAATAAATCCTGTCATTGTTAATTGAAACTTAGTGAAATGAGTAATCACAAAAAAGAATAGGTGTTAATTATATTTTTTTGATGTTTAAAAACGAATGATATTTAATTTTTTTTGCTACTTTTGGCTTAAATAAAAACAAGATGAATGTACTACTATTAGGGTCGGGAGGTCGAGAATGTACTTTTGCATGGAAATTAAGCCAAAGCCCTTTACTTAATAAACTATACATTGCACCAGGAAATGCTGGAACACTTAAATATGGAACCAATATTCCGATTAAAGAAACAGATTTTAAACAGATAGCTGAATTTTGTTTAAAATCGGAAATAAATATGATAATAGTTGGTCCCGAACAGCCCCTTGCCGAAGGAATTGTAGATTATTTTGAATCCAATCCTACCTTGGCAAATATTTCAGTTATCGGACCATCAAAATACGCTTCAAATTTAGAAAGCAGTAAAGATTTTGCCAAAGAATTTATGGTAAAATACAATATTCCAACTGCAAAATATTCAACATTTACAAAATCTACATTTAAAGAAGCAATTGATTTTTTAAATACCATGAAGCCACCTTATGTGATAAAAGCCGATGGATTGGCTGCCGGAAAAGGTGTAATTATTCCCGAAACTATTGAAGAAGCCGAATTAACCGTAAAAAACATCCTAATAGATAATGTTTTTGGCGAAGCGGGAAATAAAATTGTAATTGAAGAATTTTTGGACGGAATTGAACTTTCGGTATTTATACTTACCGATGGCGAAAACTACGTAATTCTGCCAGAAGCCAAAGACTACAAGCGAATTGGCAAAGGAAACACAGGATTAAATACGGGAGGAATGGGGTCTATTTCGCCAGTTCCATTTGTGGATAAAAAATATATGGATAAAGTTATAAATCAAATAATTAACCCTACCGTTGCAGGACTAAAATCTGAAAAAATACCATATTGCGGATTTATTTTCTTTGGTTTGATAAACGTAAATAACGAGCCATTTGTAATTGAATACAATGTTAGAATGGGAGATCCTGAAACGGAATCAGTTTTACCGCGAATTAAAAATGATTTGTTAGAATTATTTATCGCAACCAGCAAAAAAGAGCTATCGAAACATTTCATCGAAATTGACTCAAAAGCTGCAACAACCGTAATGATGGTTTCGGGTGGTTATCCCGAAAAATACGACAAAGGATTCATCATCAATGGGTTAGAAAACGTTTCAAATGCCTTGGCTTTTCATGCAGGAACAAGCATCGACGACAATGGCAACATTGTAACATCTGGAGGAAGAGTTATCGCAATTACAGCTTTAGAATCTACCCCTCAAATGGCTTTGCAAACTTGCTATGCAAATGCTAAAAAAATAAACTTCTCAAATGCATATTATCGCACGGATATTGGTTTCGATATTTTATACTAAAAATTATGTTTTCACGACTTTTTAAAACCGATTGGACAATACAATTAATTGCAATTCTTCCCTTTTGGATTTATACTGCAATTTTGATTTTTAACTTCGATTTTCCATCGGTGCCAAATTATGAAATGTCGCATTTGTATAATTTCATCTCCTTTTCGCTGAGTAATTTTCCAATTATCTCAAAATTAATTATTTTGTGTTTAATTATATTTCAATCTGTAATGGTTTCATTGATTTTGCAAAGCCATGAACTTGTGGACAAAAAATCATATGCACCTTCGTTTATTTTCATCTTTTTGATGCTTTTATTTCCTCAACATTTAACCTTTTCACCCATTCATTTTGCAAATACTTTTTTAATTTTATTTTTAAACAAAATATTAACAACTTTTGATGAAGAAAAAGCAAGTAGTTCGCTGTTTACCTGTGCTTTATATGCATCCTTAAGTGTTTTATTTTTTTTTCCAACCATTGTATTTATCATTCCATTATGGATTAGTTTAATTGTATTTTCAAATTTCAATCTAAAATCAATTATTGCCACCATTTTCGGAATAATTTTCCCTTATATATACATTTTTACATACTACTATGTTACCAACACTATCCAAAGTGTTTTAGGTTTTTATGGTGGATTTTTTAATAAATCTCTTTCCTTTTCATTGCCTAACAGCAATGAATTTAAAATAGTTTTAGGCTTACTAAGCTTGATTTTATTAACAATAATCACAAAATCAATTATTACATCTGCCGAAAAACTAATCCGAATACGGAAAAAAATTCAGTTTTTAGATTTCTTCTCTCTATTTGCATTAGTGAGTATCTTTTTAAGTAATAAGCTTACCATCCATCAAATAGGCTTAATTTTTATACCATTTACGGTAATGTTTGTCATTTTTAATGAAGAGCTTAAAAACAAGCTCTTTGTAGAAATATATTGGTGGATATTTTTAATCGCTTGCATAGGTACAAATATTTATTTTTTATAAAAGCTAATGTATGAGGTCATCTTATACTGAATCGAAAATTGAAGCAGGATGCGATGAAGCAGGAAGAGGTTGTTTAGCTGGACCCGTATTTGCGGCAGCAGTGATTCTACCAAAAGGATTTACCCATCCATTTATCAACGATTCGAAAAAACTAAGTTACAGCAAGCGTATTGAATCCCGTGAAGTTATTTTAGAGATGGCTATTGCATGGAATGTCCAACAAATTGACGCAGGTATAATTGATGATATTAACATTTTAAACGCTTCCTTTTTGGGCATGAGCAAATCGGTTAAAAACTTATCCATAAATCCGGAATTACTTTTAATTGACGGAAATCGTTTTAAAACATCCTTAGATATTCCGTTTTTTTGCATTATTAAAGGCGACGGAATTTTTTATTCCATTGCAGCTGCTTCTATTTTGGCTAAAACATTTCGAGATGAATACATGCAGAAAATAGACTTAGAATATCCCGAATATAATTGGAAACAAAACAAAGGTTATCCCACCAAAGAGCATCAAGAAGCCATTTTAAAATATGGTTTTACACCATATCATCGAAAAAGCTTTCATCTAAAATCGCAATTATCGCTATTTTAAATAGTGTCAGCAAGAAAACGCCAACTTCTTTCCGCCAAAAGTTGGACAAGCTGTTTTCTTGAAAAGAATTCAGGTCATTCTGATAAAGATTTTGTTGGTTTTTTATTGAGTTAGATTCCTATTTGGTTTTCAACACTTTTGCACTGAAAATAAATTCTTCCTTTAGGATTGAGGCAAAAATTGATTGAAGTAATTTACACTTATTGCAAAAAATATTGAAAATTAATCGAACAACAGTGATTTGAAATTCATCAATTCTGTTATACTTGAAAAATATTTGTATATTTGTACATGTAATCTTTAATCTTATTCAACATGAAAAAAATCATTTGTTTATCTATTTTAATTTTGTTTGTTTTTACTTCGTTTGCACAAAACCAAAGCAGAAAAGATGCCGAGTCGTACAACAAAAGAGGTGTTTATTTAATGAATAAACAAATGTTTAGCGAAGCGGTTCAAGTTTTTTCATACGCAATTGAAGCAGATAACACATATAGCGTAGCTTATTTAAACAGAGCTATATCTGTCAAAAAATCGAATATGGAGTTTGAAAACATAGATTATTGTGGGGATATTTTAAAAGCTATTGAATTAGGAAATAAAGAAGCTTTAAAAGAAAAAGCTAAGTCGAGTTGCAAGTAGTATTTTCGTGCAGGCACTAAATAAATTTACATTGGAGCTTCTCGACAGATAAAAACGCTCACTGCAGAGCTTCATAAATACATCGCCTAAAACCAGGTAGCTGAAAATCAAATATTGAAAATTTATCAGAATGTAGTGGGTTTAATACTAAATTTTAACATAAAATATATTTTTTTGCCTGATATATAAGCAATTATAATATATCTAACATGTTTTTTACAAAACTATTGACTTTCGCTTTTTAATATCGTATATTTATGAAAATTTTGCAACATGATTCATTTATTTAGATTGTTGTTTAAGTATCATACAAAAAACCGCTTTGGAGTTGATTTTTCTCAGCTCCAGAAATT
>JBBQWB010000037.1:0-26885 GCA_038210985.1 Bacteroidales bacterium | reverse complement strand
CTTTCGACCCCAAGAGCAAATGATGCAATTAAAAAATTATGTGTGTTGCTGAATCAAACACAAACATATTTTCCTTACACTAATATGATGTTAGTTTATGAAACGGTTGCAGATTAATTTGCGATAGTATTGGATGTCTGATATTAACAACATCCATTATCCACCCATCCACTCATCAACTTATCCACTTATCCACTTATCCACCTATCCACCCATTCACTTATTCACTTATTCACTTATCCAACTATCCAACTATCCACCCATTCACCTATCCACCCATCCACTCATCATCACATCAATATTTCTTCGGTTTCGACAGGCTCAACCGCCGCTTTTCTCTTTCACCTTTTCCCTTTCTTCCTCACTCACTCTGTTTTGGCATCCGCCCTCCGTTCGGATTATCTGTTCAATTTCGCTCTTGCAGAGCAATTTACAAATTACAAAAGTCAAAACAAGAAAAAGAGACTGATTTATCCCGAAGCATGTAAACTATTGTAATAGTGTTATTTACTCAAATAAAAACGCATTGAGAGTCAATAATTCATCATCTAATAACAATTAGCTTTCCTGTTTTAATGGCATTATTATTTTCTTTAATCTTGTTGAAATAAACTCCATTCGGGAAATTTGAAATATCTAAAGTCATTTCACTGTCATTTTTAACAAATAGCAGAAGTAATCGTCCTGTTAAGTCAGAAATAATAATTTCGTGGAATGTATTGTTTAAATTATCTGATTTAAAAGTAACGGAACTATTTGCATGATTCGGATACACATCATATACAAATGAACATTTTGCTTTGTTTGCTATATTTAAGGAATACAATCCGGATTTCCAATTCCCGAGGGAGAAAGAGTAAGTCCATAGTTGAATAATTTTTCTAAAATCGTTAAGACATCGTTTTCGTCATTTGCCAATACTGCTATTCCCATGTCGTTAGTTCGGTCAAAAACCATTTCTGTGCATACTCCCCCACAACTATGTCCCCAAAGAGCTACACTTCCAGATGAAAAATCAAATGTTTCTTTGTAAAATTGAAGCCCTTGTGTTGAATTAATGGAAGGTATTTGAGGGGTGAACATATTATTTAAATTAGAATCTGACAGCAATGTATTGTTATGAAAAACACCGTCTTGCAATATTGCATTCATGAAATTTGCTAAATCTGTAACATTTGTATGCAGCATTCCATCTGGATAATCGGCAAAACCATAATGATCAATTGGCTCATATTGAGCACTATAATAATCGTGAGAATTTGCAAGCATGTTTAGATTTTGATATTCCGAAAGATACCAATGTGTGTTATTCATACACAATGGATTAAAAATATTTTGAAAACAATATTGATTAAAAGACATTCCCGAAATTAATTCCACAAGATAGCCTTCAAGTGCTACTGCCATGTTTGAATAGGTGTAAAAGGTTCCAGGTTTTTTAATTTAAAAAATTGTCCGTAGAATTATAATTGTTGCCTGTTATTGAAAAATATCTCTCCATGCAATCAGCCAAAGTAATAGTTGGGTCGCCATTCCAATTGTAATAATTTTCCATTGCATTTCCATCTTCTATGGAGGATGTGTGCGTTAAAAACATTCTAAAAGTAATTGGAAAACTTTCAAAATAGTTCAACTGCTGAATCAATGGCTGTGGATGGATTTGGGTTTTGTGCAATTAAATTTAAACTAAAAATAAGTGTCGCTATTAAAAACGCTATCTTCTTCATTATTTATATTTCTGTTCGATTAAAAATCATTTCTTTTACAAATATATAACATCTTTCTGCAACTCATCCTATGTAATTTTTTTTTTTTGATAATTCAATCTTTAAAAAATCAAATTACTTTATCAGTTTTTCGCGTAATATATCCGCATTTGTTTTCCAACTTTCAAACAAATATGGAAACGCTTCTTCGGGTAAAAATTTATCCATAATGAAAAACAAGTTTTTTGCACTCGATTTATTAATGGATTCAATATCGAAATTAATTATCAGTAGAATATAATATCTAAAATTTCCAATCATCGACATTTCATCATTACTGTATGTATTTAAAAGCTTAGCAAGCTTCAACACAGCTTCTATTGTTGTTTCAAACTCTTGAGATGAAGGATATTTTTTGAATTTATTTTTTACAAGTTTATCAACTATTGCTGTATTAAGTAAATAATCGCCCAAATTTAAGTGTTGAGTTTCGTCGAATCCAAAGGTGAAAAACAAATCTCGTTTAAAATTATTTTTCCTTAATAAACTTAAAAACAACAAATCGCCCCTTAACAGATAATTATCCATGTAACTTGGTTTAACCGTCCACGAAAAGCCATCAATGGCAATAATTGTATCCGACCAAACGGTATATTCCGTATTATTAACCTCTTTGGTGGTTAAATTGAACTTAATAATATTATTTTTCGATAAATTTAATAAACTTATGTCAATCACCGAAACGTCTTTCCGATATACTTCCATAATTTGCAAATACCAAAGCGGAATAGTATTGTTATCGACAGAGGAAATTAAAATAGCATTTTTACTTCAAGCATCCAGTACTTTTCGATTATAGGCAAGAATAAAATCGCTGAAACTACCACGTTTTTTTACCTTCGCTAAAAGCCCACTTCGCCGAATCTGGAATATTTTTGTGCCAATAGCTCATTGCCAAGGAACCCCATTCGGCAGTAATTTTCGAATATGGGTCGAGGATAACCAATTCGCCATCATATTTTGGAGTCAACTTAATTACGGTTTCAAATTGCTCGATCGCTTTTATTGTCAATTTCACATCCGAATCAATCATACTTTTTCCATCATTCGAATTTAAACGACTATACGCATATCCTAAAAAGTAATGAGCTTCGGCATTTTCGGGTTTTAAATTTACAGCCTGTTGTAAATATTCAGCTGCTAATGCGAAATTTTGCAGGTCAACCTCTTTTTTAAACTCCATTTTGCCCATCATAAGCAATTCTTCGAAGTTCTCTTTTTGCGAAAATCCTATTTGAGTGAAAAGGACTAAAAATAAAGCACATAAAGTTTTCACATTCATAAATTTCACTCAAAAATAGTCTTTTTTTATTTTCAATTATTATAAAATATTATTTAAAATTTCCCCACTCAATCAAATTAAACCCTAAAATTAATTTTTTTATCTAATTTTACAACCTTAAAACAGAAAAAAGGGAAAGCATGGAATACAAAGCGGATTATATTATTGAAACGTGTTGGGAAGTTTGCAATAAAATAGGTGGCATTAGCACCGTTCTTTCGAGTAAAGCAAAGTATTTGGTTGAAGAATATAAAGACAATTACTTTTTAATTGGACCCGATGTATGGAAAGAGACACATTTGAATCCAGAATTTACCGAGAATAAAAATATTTTTAAATCGTGGCGAGAATATGCCGAAAAAGCAGGAATTAAGTTAAGGATTGGCAGATGGAATGTACCTGGAAAACCAGTAGTAATTTTAGTAGATTTTACACCATATATAATTTTAAAAGACCAAATTTTAACCGAATTTTGGGATAGATATAAACTTGATTCGATAAGCGGACAATGGGATTATTTGGAACCAGCATTATTTGGATATGCTGCTGCCAAAGTGATTGAGAACTTTTACGAATATAACATTTCGGCACAAGATAAAATTATTGCCCATTTTAACGAGTGGAGTTGTGGAACTGGAATTTTATATTTAAAGGAACATTTACCTCAAATATCAACCATTTTCACCTCTCATGGAAATGTTTTAGGAAAAGCTTTAGCTTTAGATAACAGACACATTGCATTTTCAAACGAGCAATTCGATTCCGAAATGCTATCGTACCAATACAACCAACGTTCAAAATATTCACTCGAACGTTTATCTGTCGAGCAAGCCGATATTTACACCACAGTTAGCGACATTTCGAATGAAGAATCGAAAATTCTATACCTTCATCCAGCAGATGTTATAACCCCTAATGGATTTGACATAAGTTTAGCAGGATTAAACAAAATATTTGATATTCAACACATTGAATCAAAAAACAAATTACGATTATTAGCACAAGCTATTATAAAGCAAAAGATATCAAAAGATGCTCTGTTTGTTGCAACTAGTGGCACACATCAAATTAAAAATAAAGGATTCGATTTGTTTATCGATGCTTTGGCTAGCTACAATCAAAATTCAGATACTGCTCGCGAAATAATAGCATATATAGCTGTTCCGGCAGTGGTAGTAGGTCCACGCGAAGATTTAATATTAGACGACAATATTACGTATGACAATCCTTCGGTTGAAGACTATCTTACGCATTGGATTTTTGATTACGATAAAAATTTGATTATTCAACGTTTAATGAACTCAAATTTAAAAAACCGTCCAGAGGACAAAGTAAAAGTAATTTTTATTCCTACCTATTTGAATGGCACGGATGGGGTTTTAAATTTATCGTACTACGATTTTTTATGCGGATTCGACTTCACTGTTTTTCCATCTTTTTACGAACCATGGGGATATACACCTATGGAAAGTGCAACCATCGGAGTTCCAACCTTAACTACGAATCGTTCGGGATTTGGACTTTGGGTAAAAGAAAATGTGAAGGAAAAACAAAAAGGAATTATTATCCTAAATCGCACTCCTTCAACCTATAATAAAGAAGTTGAAGAATTAAAAAACAACTTTATTTATTATGCAAACTTATCTGCCGAAAATTATAAAGTAAACGTTGAATCGGCAAAAGAAGTAGCAAACAAAGTATCGTGGGAAAATATTTTAGACAATTATTATAAGGCTTATGACTTATCCATTCAAAAATCGCTAAGCCGATTTCAATTATACAAACAAAAGGTTTCGATTTGCAAACCCGACAGTGTCCTATTAAAGAGAACGGATACCGAATGGCGGAAAATTTTAGTTAAAGTGGATGTACCCGAATCTTTGCAAGCATTAAGCGAATTAAGTAAAAACTTATGGTGGTCGTGGAATTGGGATGCCATCGAAATGTTTGAAAGCATCGATCCAATGTTGTGGAAAAATTGTCAGCAAAATCCAATTGCAATGCTCGAAACAATTTCATACGAAAGACTTATAGAACTCGAAAACGATTCGGAATTTTTATTTCGACTAAACACTATTCATGTTGAATTTAAAACATATATGCAACAAGGAATTGCAAAAGACAATGGCTTAACTGCATATTTTAGCATGGAATTTGGAATTCATGATTCATTAAAAATATATTCGGGTGGATTAGGAATACTTGCTGGTGATTACTTAAAAGAAGCAAGCGATTCGAACAAGCATATGATTGGAATCGGTTTATTATATCGATACGGATATTTCAAACAAGAAATAAACAATTCGGGCGAACAAATTAACCAATATATTCCACAAAAATTTTCGCATTTACCATTAATTCCCGAGCGAAACGAGCAAGGTGAATGGAAAAAAATAAGCATTGCTCTTCCAGGAAGAACATTATCTGCAAAAATTTGGAGGGTAGATGTTGGTCGAATTCCTTTGTATTTATTAGATACCGATTTTGAAGACAACAACGATTTGGACAGAAGCATAACGTATAACTTGTATGGTGGCGATTGGGAAAATCGATTAAAACAAGAAATGCTTTTGGGAATTGGCGGAATTAGAATGATTATAGAATTACAACGAACTCCAAAAATTTATCATTGCAACGAGGGACATGCTGCGTTTATTGGATTAGAACGGCTTAAAAATCTAATGCAAGATTTTAACATTTCGTTTAACCAAGCTATCGAAATCATCCGTTCTTCCTCATTATTTACGACACACACGCCTGTTCCGGCAGGGCACGACTATTTTTCGGAAGATTTACTTCGTGGTTACATGTCGCACTATCCCGAACGGATGAACATTAGTTGGGAAACATTGATGAATCTTGGGAAAATGCACGAAAACAATCCAAACGAAAAGTTTTCTATGAGCGTTTTAGCAACTAAACTTTCGCAAGAAGTTAATGGAGTGAGTAAAATTCATGGTCGTGTGAGTCGCGAAATGTTTAAGGATTTATATAAAGGTTATTTTCCCGAAGAACTTCATATTGGGTTTGTTACAAATGGTGTTCATTATCCAACATGGGCTCACAAATATTGTCAGGAATTACATTATGAAGTTTTTGGCAAAGACTTTTTAAAAAACCAATCCGACCCATATTTATGGAATAAAATTTATGATGTTGCCGACGGTAAAATTTGGGATATCCGTAAAAAGCTAAAATCGGAAATGATAAATTATATCAAAATCCGCATTGCATCGGATATGACTCGCCGTCAGGAAAATCCACGATTGATATTCGACACTCTGAATGCTTTAAATGAAAACGCTTTAACCATCGGATTTGCTCGTCGTTTTGCCACATATAAAAGAGCTAAACTATTGTTCAGCGATTTAGATAAACTGTCGAAATTGGTTAACGATCCCGAACGCCCCATCCAATTGATTTATGCTGGTAAAGCTCATCCACACGACATAGAAGGACAAAATTTAATAAAATATATCATCGAAATTAGTCGCATGGATGCATTTTTAGGCAAAGTTATTTTCGTCGAAAATTACGATATTCCTTTGGCACAAAAACTAATTTCGGGCTGCGATGTATGGCTAAACACTCCTACCCGACCTTTAGAAGCTTCGGGAACTAGTGGTGAAAAAGCAGTCATGAATGGCGTTTTAAATTTTAGCGTTCTTGATGGTTGGTGGGCAGAAGGATATATACCTGGAGCAGGATGGGCTTTAAAAGAAGAACGAACCTATCTAAATCAAGATTTTCAAGATGTGCTCGATTCCGAAACCATTTATGATAAATTAAAAGAAGAAATTGCTCCAATTTTTTATCAAATAAATGAGGAAAATATTCCAGATTTATGGGTGCAGTTTATAAAAAAAAATTGGGCAGAAATTGCTCCTCACTTTACGATGAAACGACAACTCGACGATTATTACGATCGTTTTTACAACATTCTATTTGAGCGAACAAAAGACATTTGTGAAAACAATTTTGCGATGGCTTCAAAAATTTCAAAATGGAAAAATAGAGTAATAAATGCATGGGAACAAATTGAAGTGATTGATGTTAACGTTCCAAATTCGGAACAAAAACCTATGATTTTAGGCGAATATTTTAACACATCGGTTAAATTAAACATTGCAAACCTTAGTCCCGAAGATTTAGGAGTAGAAATTATTTTTGCTCAAAAAATTAAAGATAAAATTCATAAAATATACAAAAAATTCGACCTAAATCACAGCTCTTTCGAACAAGGAATTTTAACCCTCGAAGCTAAAATACCTGCTATTAATGCAGGGGTTTACGATTATATTTTCCGCTTGTATCCTAAAAACGATTTATTGCCTCATCGACAAGATTTCGGATTAGTAAGGTGGTTCTAATTTTTTTCAATTATTTGAGTTGTTTTTAACTATTTATTTTTTTTTTTATAAATTTGCATTTTAAATATGAACTGAACAAATAAACACTATGAGAAAACACTTATTTCTAATTACTCTTTTTATCGGCAACATACTGCTTATTTCTTGTGATAAATTAATCCAAGAAGAACCTCCTACTAAATCAAGCATGGAAGGTGTTTGGAAAGCTACTAAAGTTGTTAATGCCAACGGACAAGACATTACTCGCCAAGTTGAATTTCCAATTGTCGCATTTCACTTAAGTAGCGATGGAACCATTATTTCAACTGCTGGCCCATTAATTATGTATATTGTTTATGGTGGAAATAAATATACCGAAATAGCATCAAAAATTGATCAAGTTTTTAATTATTCAACTTTAAGTTTTAATGGTGGTGAATTTTTCGTTGGTGGTGGCGTTCAAAAAAGATTTACTTTAGAAATGAAACTCGAAGGACTTCCTGGTCAAAAAGCCCTTACTACTTTATTAGAATTAATTGGTATTGGAAACGATTATTTAGACGTTGTTGTATATCATAAATTTATAGATGTGGGTATTAGTTTCGAAGACGATTATAACACTATGGTTTGGACTATTGACAATCTTACAACAGCTGTTTATAACACAAAAAACAACCAAGGCAATTATCTTTTATGGAATGGATGGCCTGTTAACAACTTCCAACACTGCCAAATAAAATTTGCTAAACAATCAAAAGATATTCGTGATTTAGTTCGCGACCACAACTAAAAATAACACATTTTTTAAAAAACCTTGCAATGAACTTTGTGAGGTTTTTTTTTGTTCTTAAATATAATTTAGAAAATGTTTTAATGCAATAATTTCGTAAATTCAAAAAAATAACTTTTCTTTGTTTATTCAAATATTAACCAATCTTTTAGGCATGAAAAAAATGTTATTAATAAGTAATTCTAGCAATTTTGGAGAATCATATCTTTGCTGGCCCTTAACCGAAATTGAACTGTTTGCCAAAGAAAACAACATCCAAAAAGCACTATTCATACCTTATGCAGGAGTTAGTTTATCGTATGATAATTACGAGCAAAAAGTAGCAAAGGTTTTATCCAGAATAAACATAGAAGTAAAATCCATTCACCACTCAAAAAATCCTGTTGAAGCAGTTAAAGAGTCGGAATGTATTATTATAGGTGGCGGAAACACTTTCCATTTGGTGTATATGATGCACAAACTAAAAATAATGGATGAAGTTCGCAAAAAAGCAATTGCAGGAACATCATTTATTGGTTGGAGTGCGGGTTCAAATGTTGCTTGTCCTACTTTGCGAACAACGAACGACATGCCAATTGTAATGCCCGAAAGCTTCGATTGTTTAAATTTAATTCCATTTCAAATCAACCCACATTACCTCGATAGCAATCCAATAATTGATGAAATGATAAAACATGGAGGCGAAACAAGGGACGAACGTTTACTGGAATTTATCACGCTTAATCCCGAAGTAACAGTTGTTGGTCTTAGAGAATCTTGCTCGCTAATTGTTCGTGGCGACACAATAAGTTTAAAAGGTGGCAGACCACTTCGAGTTTTAAAACACAACAAAACACCTGAGGAGTATCCTCAAGGCTCAGATATTAACTTTTTAATGAAATTATAATAAGGGAGGTAAAATGATAAATTTAACAACTAAATATTTAGGTTTAACTTTAAAAAATCCAATTATTATTGGTAGTTGTGGGTTAACAAACAGTGTCGAAAATTTAATCGAAATTGAAAAAAAAGGAGCTGGTGCTATTGTTCTAAAATCAATATTTGAAGAACAAATTATGCACGAAGCAAATCGTAATTTAATGGCTCAAACTCAAGATTTTTATTATCCCGAAGCCGAAATTTACATGAATGAATATACTAAAATTCACAAATTAGAAGAATATTTGAATTTAATTCGTGAAGCAAAAAAACAGGTATCCATTCCTATTATTGCAAGTATAAACTGTACAACAAATGGCGAATGGACAATCTTTGCAAAAGAAATCGAAAAAGCTGGTGCAGACGCTCTTGAATTAAACATTTCTGTTTTGCCTGTTAATAACGATACAACATCGGAAGAATATGAAAATAATTATTTTAATATTTTGGACGATGTTAAAAAAAATATCAGCATTCCTGTTGCAATAAAAACATCGCTCTATTTTTCATCCATTGCAAAAATGATGGTTAAACTTTCTTGGGCGGGTGCAAATGGATTGATATTATTCAACCGCTTTTATTCGCCCGACATTGATATTGACAAAATGACAATTACCTCGTCAAATGTTTTTAGCAAACACGAAGAAATTGGAATTTCACTCCGTTGGGTTGCCCTTTTATCGCAAAAAGTAAAATGCGATATTTGTGCTTCAACTGGAATCCACGATGGAACAGGTGTAATAAAACAACTTCTTGCTGGTGCTGCTGCCGTTCAAATTGTTTCAACAGTTTATAAAAACGGGTTCGATGTAATTGGACAAATGATAAAAGAACTTGAAGATTGGATGAAAGAAAAAAACTACTCTTCAATTGAAGATTTTAAAGGCAAAATGAGTTTCGACAATATCGACAACCCTGCAGCTTACCTCCGAATTCAATTTATGAAATATTTTGCCGGTATCGAATAATCGGTTAATTTATTATAATTCAAAAATCCTGTGCAAAACACAGGATTTTTTTTTAATTTAATATTTCAATAACACCACAGGCATCATCATTCAACGAAGAATATCTATAATGTTGAAATTTGATAAAATAAAATTTGACGAAGATTTTTTTGAAATATTTGAATACATATTCATTTAATGAAGTTAAAACTTTAGATTTTTAAATGTAAACACAAAGGCATCCAAGGCATTAAATAGTGTCTGCAAGAAAACTATTTAACATAATTAATATTAGTTGTTTACATATTGTTTTTCGAGTTGAATCTATTTATAAAAAGGAGTGTTTCTGCTTGTATAAATGATTAAATTAGTGATTTTGATAACATTGAACGATTATTTACCATCATTTATGGTAAATAAGCAAATAGATTCAATTTTTTTGAAGTGTAAAATCATAGTGCTTAGTAAAAAAAGTCAAAAACGAGGCGTTCTGAAGCTTTTTAAAATCAGGAGTCCCGAGTTAGTTTTTGTAAATTTTTTTCAAAAAAAACAAACAAAATCTTTTTCGGAATGACGTATTTTGAAAACGAAGACAACGAAGTGTTTGGCGTTTTTTACAAGCACTAAACAAATATTAAAACAACTAACATATTAATATTTCAACAAATTCAACATTATTAAGAAAATAAAATTAGAATATTGTCTTAAAAATTATACTTTTGCATCGGATTAAAAACAATAAAATGCTTAGCCGACGTTATTTGAGAACAAAAACACTACAAGCTCTGTTTGAATACGAAATTGGAAACAGTGTAACTCCTTCTATTGGTGAAAAAAACCTATTCACTGCCATACGTAATTTAAAGCAATTATCTCTTTTACAGCTCGAAATACTGCTACAATTAAAAAAAATAGCAGTTGAGCGTATCGAAAATGCAAAAAACAAATTTCTTCCTTCAGCTGAAGAACTCGATCCAAATTTAAAATTTATAAATATTGCTCTTTTTCGGCTAATTGAAGAAAATGAAACGTTCCAAAAAGAAATTTCTGCTTCCAAAATTGACATTTCTTCTGAAAACGACATTAATAAATTAATTTTTCAAAATATTATTTCCTCAAAATTATATCTAGACTTTATGTCGGAAGAAGAAAATGATTTTGAACGAGAACGAGAATTTGTAATTAATTTATTTAAGGATTTTGTAGTAAACAACGATGCACTTTCATCTGCATTTGCCGAAAAAAATCTTCATTGGGCAAGCGATTTTTTTGAAGCTGCATTACTTACAGCAAAAAATTTAAAGATGATTAAAGATGATTTTAAAAGTACCGATGTTCTTCCTGCTTTTGAAATTAATCCCGAAGATGAAATTGATGACGCAAATTTCGTTAAAACAATTTATCATTCTGTAATTAATAATAAACAAGAATATCTGGATATAATTATTACTCGCCTTGAAAACTGGGACTCAGACCGACTTGCCAATATTGATTTAATTATTATGAAAATGGCAATTGCCGAATTTCTCGAGTGTCCATCGGTTCCTATTAAAGTTACTATTAACGAGTATATCGAATTATCGAAAGATTATAGTACTCCTAAAAGCAAAATTTTTATAAATGGTTTACTCGACAAAATATCAATAGAGCTCAGAAATCAAGATAAAATTAAAAAAACTGGTCGCGGACTACTTTCATAAATTAACAATCATGAAAAAAAACCATTCATTTATTGTAACTCTTTTAATAATTTTCGCATTATCATCGTGTGGAAATCATGAAAAAACTCTATCAACCGACATTGTAGATAACCCAAAATCGGCTAATTCGAGCAACAGCGAAAATGCACCAAAAATAGAATTTGAAAATAGCGAACACGATTTTGGCAACACCATGCAAGGCGAAAGATTATCCTATGCTTTTAAATTTACAAACGTAGGAAAAAAAGATTTAATTATATCGCAAGCAAGTGCAAGTTGTGGCTGCACCGTTGCCGATTTTCCTCAAGACCCAATTGCTCCTGGAAAAACTGGATACATTACGGTTGTGTTCGACACTAAAGGACTAAAAGGGTATCAATCAAAAAGTGTTACCGTTTTTGCAAACACTATTCCCAACCAAATCAGCATACGAATTACTGCTATGGTTGAAATAACTTAATCATAATAATAATTAATAAAATAAACAAAATGGAAATTTTAAGTACAATTTTAATGATGGGTGGTCAAGACCAACAAGGCGGTGGAGCATCATCTCTAATCTTTTTAGGATTAATTATAGTAGTTTTCTACTTTTTCATGATTCGTCCACAAATGAAAAAAACAAAAGAGCAAAAGAAATTTAGAGAAGCTATAAAAAAAGGCGACCAAATAGTTACTATTGGTGGTATTCACGGAAAAATTACAGATGTTCAGGATGCTACTTTCATTATCGAAACCGAAGGTGGAAATAAAATCAAAATAGAAAAAGCTGCTGTTGCTTCAAACGTAGCAGAAATGATTGGCAACCAAAAATAAATTTTAACAGCCCATTTTTTAACTTGTAAATTTGTTTAGTTTTGTTTTCTAATATTTGTAGAAATAATAACTATTCAATTTTACAAGTTTAAAATTAAAATCGAAAACCAACTTGAGATGATTCGTAAAAACATGATTTTTTTTTCAATTTGCATCGTAGTATCCCTACTTAGTTGGCTTTCGATAAAACTTAGTCAGAAATACCAAAAGAATTTCAATTTATCATTTTCATTCACAAACATTCCAAAAGGCATTGAAATAACCAGCATTAGTGATTCATTAATAAAAGTTACTTTTGAAGCTCAGGGATTTAAGTTGGTTAGCTTAAACAAAAGCACCACAAATGCAAACACAACAATTGATTTTTCAGTTTTCCTTCGTTCGCCTTATGCAAGAAATGGAAAAATGACTATTTCGGCAAAGCAAATTGTGGAACAATACAATCTTAATTTATTAAATGGAGTTGATATTATTCAATTCTATCCCGATACTTTAAAAATAGAATACAACGAAATTTCACATAAAAAACTCCCTATTCATCCTGTCTTCAAATATAACGAAGCTAATAATATTTTGGTGTTTGCAGAATGTATTTTTTATCCAGATTCGATTACAATTACTGGGCAAAACAATAAAATTGACTCTTTAAATTATTTAATTACCGAGCCAATTGATATTACACAATTTGCAGATAATGAAATGATTAACGTGAAAATAATCAATCCATTTAAAGACAACAAGTCTCATTTTTCACAAAAAAGTGTCGATGTACGTTTAGCCAACGAAAACAAAATTGAATTTACATTTGATTTACCAATCGAAAAATCAAACGATAAAAACTATCAATATATACCTATAACTTCCTTTGTAAATGCCTGTTTTGAAATCCCAATCTCAAACATTTATAGAATTAATACGGATAGTTTTAAAGTTGTTATGCTAACAAACGAAGCTAGCAACGGATTAATGCCAATAAAAGTTAACAAACAGCTTTATCTATCTAAATTAGTACGTCTATCCCCTATTTTGGTAAATTATAAACGAGTACGAAAATAACATGAAAACAATTGGTTTAACCGGCTCAATTGGAAGTGGGAAAACCACTGTTTCAAAAATCATTGAGTCGCTTGGATACCCTGTTTTCAACTCAGACCTTATTGCCAAAGAGCAGCTCGAAAAACCGCTAGTTATTAAAAAAATAGTGCATGAGTTTGGCGAATTTGTATTGACAAGCGATAAAACAATCGATAAAAAGATACTGGCTAATAACGTGTTCAACAATCCATTAAAACTTAATTTTTTAAATTCGTTAATTCATCCTTTGGTGATTGACGAATTCAATAATTGGAAATTGGAGCAAAATTCCAACTTAGTTTTTATGGAATCAGCATTAATTTTTGAACATAATTTAGATTATTTATTTGATAAAATAATTTGTGTCTTTGCACCCGAAAATGTTTGTATTGATCGGTGTTACAAACGAGATAATTTACAAACTGATGAAATTAAACAACGATTATCAAATCAGATGTCGCCCAAAATAAAATGTGAAAAATCCGATTTTGTAATTAGCAACGATGATTTTGATGCAATTTTGCCTCAAATATTCAACATATTAAGTGAATTAAAAAAAAATCACAAAGGCATATAAATGCCTAGCATGCTAATAGGCTTATCAAAACTAAGTGATATTTTAAACGATTTATCCATATCTAAATTCATACAGTAAAGTTCGCTAACATTACTAAACTGCGTATTTGCATCCATATTCCAAATATTATTTAGCGTATCAATTTTATCCATATTCCCAAACATCTGAAATCCTATACATTTAACTAGGGATTCTTTTAAAGACCACATTTCAAAAAAAGATGGAATTAAATTTTCGCTTTTAAGGGATGATAAATACTCAAATTCATTGGCAGAAAAAAACCTTTCAGCAATTTTTAACACTCTTTTTTTAGCACTTATTTTCTCGATATCAACTCCAACTTGGATGTTCTTGGATATTAATAAAGCGTACTTATCCGAAGAATGAGAAACGTTATATTTAATATTAGTATTCTCCAAATACGGCTTTCCGTATGGATTAACAGAAATCATGTTTTCGGAAAAAAAATTTACAAATTTTGACAAGTAACTGTTTGTTAGTCTTTTTGAAATAGAATTTAAATTCAAATTATCAGAATGATTTTCAACATTTGTAAGTATTTTATATGTGTCCTCGTTTTCAACATCCATCGCTATAAACAAAGCTTCGGAGGATGAATTTTGATATTCTTCAACCGACTTATAATAAACAATTTGTGGAGTTATTCGGATTATTTTCAAAACAATTTTTATTTAACGTGCAAATTTAAAGCAATTACTCCAAAATTGATTAAAAAGAGACAGAAATCAGCAATAATAATAACTCAATTTCAACATATAACCACATATTAACAAAACTTTTATGGAGAAGGCAACTTAAATTTTATCTTTGCAAAAAAATTAGCACACATGACTGAACTAAAAGTAAATATTCGATCCGAAATTGGTGAATTAGAAGGCGTAATTATTCACACACCAGGAGCCGAAGTTGAAAACATGACTCCAAAAAACGCACAAAGAGCATTGTATAGCGATATTCTAAATTTAGATATTGCACGTTGGGAACATACACAAATAACAGGCGTATTAAAAAAAGTAAGTAAGACTTTTGAAATTAAAGATTTACTATACAAAGTTTTAAGTAATTCAAAAGCAAAATTTCTACTTATACAGTCGATTTGCAAAAATGAAAATTTAAGTAATATACAAGACGAGTTAATGGATTATCCTACCGAACAATTAACCCGAATACTTATAGAAGGAGAACCATTACGCCGCGACACACTTACTAGTTTTTTGAGTAAAGAAAGATTTTCACTTAGCCCATTATACAACTTTTATTTTACTCGAGATTCATCCATGTCGATATTGGACGATGTTTTAATTGGTAGAATGGCAAATAAAGTGAGGGAGCGAGAATCCATAATTATGGAAGCCATTTTTAATTATTCCGGTATATTTAACACTTCAACAGTTAATCCTTGCTGGTTTAATCCAAGCAATGATCTTATAATAGAAGGTGGCGATGTTCTTGTGGCTCGAGAAGATATTTTACTGATTGGCAAAGGTGTTCGGACTTCAACTCAAGGAATTGACTTTATTTTATCTCGACTTATTGCACAACACGATGATAAACCCAGAACCGTTTTTGTTCAAGAGTTGCCCGATTCGCCCGAATCATTTATACATTTAGACATGGTTTTTACTTTTATCGACCACAACCATTGTATGATATTTGAGCCCTTGATTTTACAACCTAATAAATATCAAACGGTTCAAATTACAATTGATAAAGGAAAAGTAAAAAGCATTAAATATGTCGAAAATTTAATAACTGGTTTAAAAAGCATGGGTATGGATTTAAAGCCATTGTATTGTGGCGGACGAAAAGACATATGGGTTCAAGAACGTGAACAATGGCATAGTGGAGCCAATTTTTTTGCTTTTGCTCCTGGTAAAGTAATTGGATACGCTCGTAACTTATACACTTTAGAAGAACTTGACAATAATGGGTTCAATGTTATTCCAGCCATTGATGTTATAAATAACTGTATCGATTTGCATGAATATAGTAAATGTGTAGTTACCATCGAAGGCAGTGAACTTCCACGCGGAGGTGGCGGTGCTAGATGTATGACTATGCCTGTTAAACGCAAGCAAATTTAACTATTGAGAACTTGTAAATCCAAATTTTCAAAATGAGTTTGTTTGGATTTGCAATCCGAAAAAAGGAAAGGCTATTAGATATAATCGAAGAACAACGATACAGTTAAAATGGGGATAGTCGTCTTTCGATTATATCTTTATTGCTTTAAAACTTTGCTAATTATCTGAAAGAGTTCTTTTTCTCGAATTGGTTTTGAAATAAATGCCTTACAACCAATTGCAATTGCTCTCTCTTTATCATCGGGTGAAGTATAAGCAGTTTGAGCAATTATCAATAGATCTGGAACATGTTTTAATATTTCCGTACAGGCATCAATACCATTCATTACAGGCATTTTTAAATCCATTAATACAATTTTAATATTTTTTTCATGTTTACAAATTTCAACTGCTTCAAGTCCATTTTTTGCATGAATCACATTAACATTATGCTCGGTAAACAAATTTGACAAATATTTAAAATTCATTTCATTATCTTCCACTATCAACAAACTACTTCCATTAAAATCGATTAATTCATTATTGCTTTCCAAAATTTCAGCAAATTGGTGATTTTTAACATTCTCGATAGGAATTGTAAAATAAAAAACGGAGCCACTGCCAACTTCCGACTCAATCCATATTTTACCGCCTAAAATTTCAACAAAAGCTTTGCTAATTGATAAACCAAGTCCCGAACCTGATTGATTCCAAGAAAATTCGTTTGATATTTGTTTAAATCTTTCAAAAATTGATATATGATATTTGGGGTCGATTCCTATCCCTGTATCTTTTACATAAAAAGTAATTTCATTTTTTGTTTTTAACGAATAGCCATATTCTACAAAACCATTTGGGGTATATTTTATGGCATTGGTAAGTAAGTTTGTAAATATCTGCTTAAGTTTTACTTCATCAGTAAAAAACAGCAAATTATTATTTATAACATAATCGTGAGCATTGATTTTTAAATCCTTATTTTTAGGTATAAATAAATCTAACGTAGCATGAATATTCGAGAAAAAGGAGCTTAAATAAAATGGCGATTTATTAATTTTGATTAAACCCGAATCAATTCTTGAAATTTCAATAATATCATCGATGATGGACAAAAGCTGTTTAGAGCTAGACATGATGATATCTGCAAATTCTTCTTGTTTTGCCAAATCCAAACTAGGTTTTTTTAAGAGCTCAGCAAATCCCATAATCGCATTCATTGGAGTTCTAATTTCGTGCGACATATTGCTTAAAAAAGAGGTTTTTAAACGAGAGCTTTCTTCAGCTTCTTCTTTAGCTTTTAGCAACTTTTCTTCCACTTCTTTTCGTTCCGTTATATCTCGTCCAATTCCTATAATTGTTTCAACCTCTCCATTTTCGTTTAAAATTGCTTTATCCGACCACGCAAAATATCGGATTCCTCTTTTTGTGAGGGCATGTATCTCAAAATAACATTTGTGAGGTTCTTCTTTAAGTTCTTCAAAAGCTAACGAAACCGTATTGATATCTTCATTTTGAACAAAATGCAAAAAAGATTTATGTATAACTTCTGATTGTTTTTTACCAAATATTTTACAAAAAGAATCACTTACAAATAAAAAGTTTCCATGTACATCTGTACTAATTACTAAATCGTTAATATTTTCAACTAAAAAACCATATCTTTTTTCGCTTATGTCAAGTTTTTTTTGAATTTTTGAAATTGATGTAATATTCACTGCGGATGCAAGAATGCAATTTTGATCATCGATTAAAATTGGAGTTGCCGAAAACAATACCGTAATTTTCTGTAAATGTTTGGTATAAATATCAATTCTTTTATTCTTTATCCCTCCCAACAACTCTATTTCTTCAAAAATATCATTTCGGTCATTGTCATTAATCCACATATTAATTTCGATAGTGGTTTGTCCGACAACTTCACTTCGTGTCCAGCCAGTAATTTCTTCACAAGCATCATTTATGTCGATAATAACTCCTGTATAAAGTGCTGAAAGAATAGTAGGAATAGGATTGTGTTTAAATGCAGTTAAAAACTTCTCTTCACTCTTTGCAATTATATTTTCTGTCTTTTTCCTTTCTGTAACATCATGCAATATCATTTGATAGGTTTTATCGGGCATTTGTTTCGTATGAGTTTCAACCGTAATGGTTTTATCGTCGGATAATTTAATGTCGCGATTATTAACAACTGTTTCTCCTTGATCAACCAAATCAAATCGGAATGATGAATCTTTTAAATTTTCTTGAACAAAAATTTTGTCGATAACATGTTTTCCTACAATTTGGCCATAGCTTTTTCCTAACAACTTGCAAGCTAAATTATTAGCATCTAAAATTAAACCTTCGGAAGACCCTATTAAAATTCCACCAACAGCAAAATCAATCACTTCGCGATATTTATGTTCACTTTTACGCAAATTCATTTCCTGCTCTTTTCGTTCCGAAATATCTAATACAGAAAAAGTTGTCCCGTAATAAATTTCATCATAAATTATTGGGGATGAAGACAATAAGACAGTTATATTCTTCCCATCTTTTCGTATCCACTGTGTTTCGAGTGATGAAATATCATTTTCATCTAATTGATTTAATTTACCTGGCCATACTTGATAAAAAAACTCTTTTGATACAAAAAAGTCTTCAAATTCTAATCCAATAATTTCGTGGAAATTATATTTTAAAATATCACACAAATATTTATTAGCTTCTACAACTTTGTTTTCTTTTAATAATCCAATTCCTACAGGAACTGTATTTAATATACTTTTAATTTTTCGTTCACTTTCTATCAATAAATCATCGGAAATTTTTCGGTTTGTTATATCATTTGCCATAACTGCAAATTGATTTTTTTGGGGCCGATATGCGATTACTTCAAAATATTTATCAAGTTCACGAACATAATTTTCAAAATGAATACTTTCGCCAGATAATGCAACATATCCAAATTTTTCAATCCAATACGACTCCAAATCAGGCAATACTTCTAAAACTCTTTTTCCAATAATATCTTGGCGTTTTAATCCAGTTTGCTTTTCGAATGCTCTATTTATTTCTAAAAAAACGTAATCCACAACAGCCCCTTTATCATCTAAAACAATTTCATGAAGAGCAAGACCATAATGCATCTCGTCAATTAGTGATTTATATCGTTTTTCGCTTTCTCGAATCTTCTGCTCTATCTCAAATTTTTCGGTATCGTCTTTAAAAACTATAATTACACCATAAATTTCATCGTAAATATTTTTTATAGGAGCTGCACTTAATGAAATATTATAAGATTTTCCGTTTTTAGAAAAAAGGCTACAATAACTCTCAAGAGTTTTTTTCGTCCCAGTTTTTAGAACTTTCTCGACTGGAGATTTTAGTTTTACTTTTTTATCTACTCCATACAAATTAAGAACAATGCTAATATCTTTTCCAACAGCTAAGCTAGAATGCCAACCCGTTAAATTTTCGGCAATCGAATTCATGTTTGTAATTATGCCATTCGAATCCGTTTTTATAACACCTTCGTCAATAGAATGCAACGTTACTTCTAACACATCTGCGTCCTTTTCTAATTGATGAACTTTGTCAATCAACTCTTCTTTACTCATTTCCGAGTATTTATCCGAATTTTTCTCCATAAAATCTACCTTTTCAAAAATTATTTTTAATAGCTCAAAGCAAATATAATAAAATTTAAGTAACAATTTTTTAATATTAAAAAAAGATATTAAAAAAAAGTCATGAAATGTTAATAAGCTAATACCTGCTAGGAAAACAAAAAGTTTTCCTGCAACCCTAAATAATTATTAACAATCAGCAATGTTTTTCTAAAAAAGCCACTATTGTCCGATAAGTTTTCAATATTTTTTGCCCTTTATTTCTCTGCTAACTAGCGTAGAAATATTGAAAACTTAATTCTAACTATATGATTTTCAACACCACCCTTGAGGGCTGGGGCAAAAGTGTTGAAAATCAGCGAGGAATTCTTACTCAATAAAAAAACCAAGCCATCAATAAAACTTATGCAATTAAAATACTAAATATCTAAATATTGCATAATTATTATTAGTTTTATCTGGCAATAGTGAAAAAAACCATAAAAACATTGAAAGGATTTATTTTCTCGTCAATTATCTCTATATTTGATAAAAGTTTCAAATTTACACATTTCAACAATAAAAAAAAACTGGCAATCCTAAAAAACAAAATTTGCACAATGCTTTTAATCAAACTTTCAACTATAAATAAAACTATAAAACTTATAATTCCATTTATGGTATTATTTGGTGCATGCTACTTTTCTCATTCACAAACAAATACTCGAATTGATGAATTAATAAATCAACGGCAAATTGTACTAAATACAAAAGACAGTTTGGATGCTTTAATTGAAAATGCAAAACTGGAAGATGTCATTTTTAGAATTCATAAATATGCTTTACCAAAAATTGAAAACGGCGATTTCGTAATTTGTCACTCGGCAATATGCATGGTTTTTTCACAAAAATACAAATTAGCAAAATGGGTTGTTCACATCATTACTCCTGACATTATTGAAGGAAGAGTGAGTAGAACCAATAATTTTAGGGACGATCCATTGATTAATAATACCGCAAACGATTCAGATTACTTTATAAAAACCTTAATCGATGATGGAAAATATAAATATCAAGGATTTGGCTACGACCGCGGTCATTTAGCTCCTTCAGCCGATTTTCGTTGGTCCTCCATCGCTTTATCCGAATCGTATTATTTTTCAAATATTACACCTCAATCGCCTGAACTTAATCGTGAAAAGTGGGTTGAAATTGAAGGATTTTTGAGAGGCTATGTCTATAATAATCCGAAAAACTACTTATACGTAGTAACTGCACCAGTGCTAAACGACAGCTTACTTGTTATTGAAAAAAGTCCACATAAAATTCCAATACCACAATATCATTACAAAATTGCAGTGGATTTAGACAAAAAAATTGGAATTGCATTTTTAGTACCGCAAAAAAACTTAACATATCCCATTGAATCTTACATAGTTTCGATCGACTCGATTGAAAAAATTACTGGGTTTGATTTTTTTACTTCTTTAAGCAAAGAAGATGAAATTTTGATAGAATCGAATTCAGTTTTTTCGAAATGGGTTCCCGACAAGCAAAAAAACGATGTTGCACCAATTAATTCAAATGAACTACCAAAAAATGCATACAACACAGTGGAAGCCACACAATTTTACGATTATCCAAAAGAAGTGAAAATATGTGGAACGGTTGTAAGCACTCACAAATCGGGCAAAGGAAATATTTTTATAAATTTGGATAAAAGCTTTCCTAAAGCAATATTTTCAATTACTATTTGGTCGAAAGATGTATTAAATTTCGACTATCAACCCGAATTATTTTTAATGGACAAAAAAGTATGTATTACCGGAAAAGTTACGGAGTATAACGGAATTCCATCGATGTATTTAAATAACCAGAAAAAGATTCAGATAATTGATGATTAGCTGATGTGGTGATGTGATGATTAGATGATGTGATGATGTGATGATTAGATGATGTGATGATGTGATGATGTGATGATTAGCTGATGTGATGATTAGATGATGTGATGATTAGTTGATGTGAATTTTAAATTTATTTCTACCCTACCCCTTCAGTTTGTTCGGATTTGCAATCCGAGCTTAATTTTAATCCTAACATTTTTTGTTTGGGGCAAAAGAGCTGAAAATTAATCCACAGAGATACCGAATATAAAAAACGTCAGAATTTGCATTCTGACGTTTTTAAAATTTTCAAGTTACACTATTTAAGTTTCGCTAATGCATTTTTAATTCTGGATACCGCTTCAATAAGTTTATCGGTTGAAGTAGCATACGACAGACGAATGCAATCGGGATCGCCAAAAGCAATGCCCGGAACAAGGGCTACATTTGCCTCATAAAGAAGATAAAAACATAAATCAGTGCTATCTTTAATGTTATAATTCTCGAATGATTTTCCATAATAATATTTCACATCAGGGAAGAAATAAAATGCACCTTGTGGAAGATTTACTTTGATGTTTGGAATTTCTTTTAAAAGTTTAAACATTAAATCTCTACGTTCTTTAAACGTATTTCGCATATTAATAATGTCAAAATTGTCTTCGGGATTAATTTTCATTGCCGTAACCGATGCTTTTTGAGCAATAGAACATGTGCCAGAGGTAAATTGACCTTGAATTTTATCGCAAGCTTTTGCAAGTTCGAGAGATGCTGCCATAAAACCAATTCTCCAACCAGTCATTGCAAATCCTTTAGAAACGCCATTAATTGTAACCACTCTATCTTTTATATAATCAAATTGAGCCAAACTTTGATGTTTTCCTTCAAAATTAATATGCTCATAAATTTCATCTGCAATTACATAAATGTTTGGATGTTTTTGTAAAACTTTTGCAATGCCTTCCAATTCATCCTGAGTGTATAACATACCAGTTGGATTAGATGGACTGCTAAACATAATTAGCTTTGTTTTTGGAGTAATCGCAGCCTCGAGTTGAGCAGGTGTTACTTTAAAATTGTTTTCGATGGTACAACGAATGTAAATCGAATTACCTTCTGCTAAACGAACTATTTCCTTGTACGAAACCCAAAAAGGAGTTGGAATAATAACTTCGTCGCCAGGATTAACCAATGCTAGCACAGCATTTGCTATCGATTGTTTGGCACCAGTTGATACCACAATTTGGTTGGTTGAATACGATAAATTATTATCGCGTTTCAGTTTTTCAACAATTGCTTCGCGTAAATCCAAATAGCCAGGAACTGGAGAATAATGTGTCCAATTGTCATCGATTGCTTTTTTTGCACTTTCTTTTACACTATCTGGTGTATTAAAATCGGGTTCGCCAATGCTTAAGCTAATAACATCCTTTCCTTGGGCATTTAACTCACGAGCAATTCTTGTCATTGCAAGTGTTTCCGATTCAGCCATTTCGTTTACTCTTTTTGATAAAAATTCCATACTGATATTTTTATAATTTAATTAATTTAATTGTAGCAAAATTAGTAATATTTTCAGATGAAACCCAATTGAAAAAAAAAATGTGTTTTCTAATTTTATAAAAATAAATTTCACTATATTTGTTCTTTTATTTACAAAACTAATAAGCCATGTCAAAATCACAAGATGCTAAGAAAAACGTAAAAAAAGAGCCTCTAAAAACAGCTAAAGAAAAGAAAGAAGAAAAAAGAGAAAAAAAATCAAAGAAAGGCTAACGAATCTTTAAATTGATAAAACTCAAATTCGACAGAATTGCAGGTTATATAAAGCATAAAACCATTTATTAATGAAAAAGTTAATATTTGGTTTTGTATTTATGTTTATCCTAAATACTATTTTTGCTTCATACAAAGTGTATGTTATTCACGGTTATGGTGGAACGACTATGATGATGAATAAAATTGAAAATAGCTTAAAATCTGCCCACTATACCACCGAAAATTTTGCGTATAAAAGCTTAACAATTGATTTGGACTCAATTGGCAAAATTTTATTTAACAGCATCAAAAAATCGAAGGTTGATACGGTTTCGTTTGTAACCCATTCAATGGGTGGTTTAGTTGTTCGATCGATGCTTCAATATGCTAATACAGATATTTATTTCCCTGTAATTCATCGGATTGTAATGATAGCACCACCAAATGGAGGTGCCGAAATTGCAGACTTTTTTACTAAAAAACAGGGAATAAAAAAATTATTGGGTCCTAATGTTGAACTAATGCAAACCGATTCCAACTCTTACGCCCATAAATTACCAATACCTAAAAGCTGTGAATTGGGAACAATAATAGGAATAAGAGGTAAATCTGTTGGATATAATCCATTTATAAAAACCGATAACGACGGATTATTAACCCCCAAAAGTGCAACCTTAGGAATTGAAAAAGACATTGTTTACTTGCACGAAGAACATAATATTTTAACTCAAAAAGATATAGTTTGCAAATTAGTTATCTATTTTTTGAAAAATGGATTTTTTAATTCTAAAAAATAATTTCAAATTATACAATATAATATAGATTGCTCGGATTTGAAATCCGAGCTTAATGTATTCCAAGTAATTTTTTGTTTGTTCGGATTACAAATCCAAACAAGCTCTTGATAACTGCAAATAAATATTTGTGTATTCACGAGCTTTTCAAATTTGGTTAACTCCATTATTTTTGACTACTTTTGTAGCAAAAATTGACGTATGGCATTTCAATATCCAGCCTTTTTATTTGCTTTGTTTGCTATAGCAATTCCAATTATAATTCATCTTTTTAATTTTCAAAAATATAAGATTGTCAAGTTTTCTAATTTGCAATTTCTAATTAATATTCAATCCAAAACCAAACGGTTATCGCAACTTAAACGTTTGTTATTACTCTTTCTTCGAATTTTATTAATCATTTTTCTGGTTCTCGTTTTTGCACAACCAATAATAAAGGACGACAAGCAAGTAAATTCTAATTCTGCTGTTAACAATGTTGCAATTTACATCGATAACTCGCAAAGTATGAGCGGTTATAACGATAATGGCATTACCCTCATCGAAGATGCAAAACAAAAAGGGAAAGATATTATTCAACAATTTGGATTAGAAGATAAATTTATGATTATCACCAACGAATTTGAAGGTGGAAGTTTTAGGTTTTTGAATAAAGACGATGCGTTAAATTCGTTGGAAGAAATTAAAATTGGAAATTTTTCAAGGAGTTTTAATGAAGTATTAAAAAGAATAAATAGTGAATTTTTGAAAATGGAAAATTCCTCAAAATATATTTCATTTTTTTCTGACTTTCAAAAACCACTTTCAACAATAGATGCTTCGTTAATCGACATTTCATCCAATATTATGCTATTTCCTTTAGAGCAGAAAATTAAAACAAATATCTATATCGACAGTTGCTGGTTTGAACTTCCTCTAGTTCGCAGCAACCAACAATTGACCTTAAACGTTAATGTGCAAAACGAATCGAGCGACGACTACGATATGATTCCTATATCTTTAAAAATAAACGATGAAGATATAAGTTCGGTCGTTTTGTCGATAAAGGCAAGGGAATCAAAAGTGGTTCAAATGAATTATATTGAAAATAAAAAAGGGATTAGAAGTGGCGAAATCAGAATAGACGACAAGGGTCCTTTTAATTTTGATGATATTTTTTATTTCAGTTACGACATTCGGAATAGTGTAAATGTTTTGGAATTATTTGAAAAAACATCTTCGCCTTACATTAAAGCCTTATTTCAAAGCGATTCAATTATTAATTATACAAATAGCAACATCCGAACAATTGATTATTCGAGTTTGAATAATTACGACATGTTGATTCTGTCGGATGTATCTGAAGTGGCTAGTGGCACTATTTCGGAACTTCAAAAATACATTTCATCTGGTGGAGTAGTTTTAATAATTCCATCGGTGGATGCCAATTTGGAAAAACTTTCAAATTTTAGCAAAAACATTTGTGGGGTTGATTATTCATCTATCGATACTTCAAAAACACAAATTGCTGAATTATCCTCTAATTTTTTCCTATTTAAAAATGTGTTTGAACATTTGCCCGAAATTATCGATTTGCCAATTATTTCAAAACGTTTTGCATTAAAAACGCAAACTAACTTAATCCCTATTATGAAATTGTTAGATGGAAATACATTTTTAGGTTATAGTAAATTGGATGCCGGTGAAATTTATTTTTTATCTGCATCTTTAAACGACCGTTCGGGCAATTTTCATAGGCACGCTTTAATTGTTCCTACTTTCTTAAACATGGCGTTTTTTGCAAAAAAAATGAACGAGTTATACCATATCATTGGTTCTGCCGGAGATATCGTATTAAAAATACCTAACTTAAAAATGGATGATGCAATTCGGTTAATTAATAATCGCACAAAAAAAGAGTTTATCCCAAGCACACAAATTAAAGCCAATCAAATCAGCATTATGCCATATACCCAAGATGTTGACCCCGGTTGCTACAATTTAGTTGAATCGGCAAATGTATTAAGTAGTATAGCTTTTAACCGAAATCCTTCCGAATCGAAAATGATTTTTAACGATATCAACTCGCTGAAGTCATTTACCGAAAACAACAAACTTTTGAATGTTAAAATTGTGGATGATGCTAAACAGATTTATCAAATTATCGGCAATTCGCTTCACAAAGTGAAACCTTTATGGAATTTATTTTTGTTTTTAGCATTGGTAGTTTTAATTATTGAAACACTTGTAATTCGATTTATGAAATAACAATTTCAGTATTTTTTCGATAATCAAAATTGATTATTAACACATCATTGTTGAAAAATATATATTAATAAGTCGTTTTTCCAATTTATAAACTGAAAAATATGTTTACCTTTGTTTCATATACATGAATATTAACCAAAAAATTAATAGTATGAAAAAAACAAATTTATTTTTAGTTGTTCTATTTGCAACATCTTTAATTCTTTCAAGTTGTGGTAAGTACGAAGAAGGTCCATCTATCAGTTTACGTTCAAAAACAGCTCGTTTAATAGGTGTTTGGAAAATTACCAAATCCGTTTATAATGGAACTGAA
>JBBQWB010000036.1:0-27836 GCA_038210985.1 Bacteroidales bacterium | reverse complement strand
CCTACGGGCAATAATTTGATAGTCCGTTAGGACTTTGACATTAATAAAAAAAACACTATCAATTGAAAAATTTGTCCATCGGACATTAACATCGAATCAAATTCACAATCAGTTATAAATGAGAATGATGCTGAATTCTGTTATTGGTAACGAAACGAAGTGTAGTGAGGAATCTCTCTTTTAATCAGCATATTGGCACATCTTTGGTTTCGACAGGCTCAACCTCCAGATTAATCATCACATCAGCTAATCATCACATCAACTAATCAGCGATTTGTCATTTCGAATGGAACGCAGTGGAATGAGAAATCTGTTAACGTAACATATGCCTGCCTAAAAATGCATCTACATTAAGGCAACTGCTCTTTCAAATATAAATTTAAACCAATAGGTGTAATTTTCTGGATTAGTTTGAATTTCAGCACGTATTTCCGAAATGCTAAGCCAACGATAATCGTTCACCTCAGTGGGATTAGGAATAGGATTATCATTATAATATCCAAAATAAACATGATCTATTTCATTTTCGATTAAGTTGTTATCAAATTCAAAACGATAGTGAAACGAAAATTTGAATAATAAATCACAATCCATTCCCACTTCTTCCATCAAGCGAGAATGAATTGTTTTGTTAAATTTTTCACCTTCTACCGCATGACTACAACAACTGTTTGTCCACAAACCAGGCGAATGATATTTAGAAAGTGCTCTTTGTTGCAAAAGCATTTCATTTTTATCATTAAAAATAAAAATTGAGAATGCTCTATGCAAAATACCAACTTGATGAACATACAGTTTATCTTGAAAACCGATAATCTCATCATTTTTGTTAACTATGGCTATATTTGCATCTTTCATTTTAAACGAATGTATTATTAATTTTTGAGTAAAGTTAAATAAAAAACACATGAAAAAATAAATCTTAATTTTATATCTGAAAAAATGAAAAAATACTTTTCATCGTTAATTTATATATAATTATCTGAATTGCATCATTTATTTTAAAAATAGTTTTACATTTATACTGTCAAAACCACTAATATTATGATTACTCCGTTGCAATATGAAACTTATTTTGAAAATTTGCAAGATGGCAAACGCTCAAACTGTTCATCCAAAATTTCTCAACTTGTCGAAAAACAAGTTCCAGTTGAAGTTATTTATGAAGATTTATTTAAAACATCGCATTATAATATTGGTGAATTATGGGAACAAAATAAAATTTCGGTTGCGAGCGAAAACATGGCTACAGCCTTAACCGAAACTTTAATGACTCAGCTTTATCCAATCATTTTTAACTCGCAAAGAGTTGGGAAAAAAATAATTGTGGCGTGTGTTGCAAACGAATTACATCAAGTAGGTGCCAAAATGATAGCCGATATTTTCGAAATGTATGGTTGGGACTTCTATTTTATCGGAGCTTCAACTCCTTTAGAAGATTTGATTAATTTTATTGAAAATAATAAACCCGATGTTTTAGGACTTTCGTTAAGTATTTATTTTAACATGAATATACTTCTAGATAGTTATAGTAAAATACGGAATAAATATCCAAACCTACCAATTATTATTGGCGGACAAGCATTTAGGTTTGGTGGAAGCAACTTAATATCAGGAGAAAAAACATTTTACATTAAGTCAATAACCGACTTAAAAAAACTGATTGAAACAAATTTATAAACATGTAACATCCTAATTCCGAAATATTCAAATCGTACATTCTAAATGATAGCCATTTCATTTTTATAGAATTTACTAAAAGAGTTAGACCATTTAGAAATGGAACAAATGCGAACAAATATGTCTCAATTAAACAATGAACTTAACAATTTATCTCGTCAATTAACCAAACAAAACATAAAATTAGAACAACTAAATAAATTAAAAAATCAATTTCTAGGCATGGCAGCTCACGATTTGCGAAATCCTATTGGAAACATTTTAATGTATAGCGAATTTATTCTCGAAAACCAGTCCGATTTTGAGCCAACAGAAATGACTAAAGTCATCCATATTATTCGCGAATCGAGCGAATACATGCTTAATTTTATTGACGAATTATTAAATGTTGTAAAAATTGAATCAGAAAAGTTTGACCTTAAAAAAACCGAAACTGATATTGCAAAGATTATACGTAACTCCTACGACTTGAATTCGCTTTTAGCTCAAAAAAAACATCTAAAAATTTCACTTAATCTTTTTGAAAAAATGCCAGTTGTTTTGATGGACTATAATAAAAAATTTCTAGTATTTTTTCTCTTGAATTAACTTACCTGTTTCGTCCCACATAAGCCAAGTGCCAACTTTTTCACCAGCTTTATATTCCATGTGATATCTTTTTATCCCATTTTCGTCCCAAATTATCCAAATACCATCTTTTAGGTCGTTTGTAAAACCAGCTGCGCCAAGTTTCTTATCCTTTTCTGAAAATGTTAACCATAAGCCATCTTTTTTACCAATTTTATAAAAACGTTCTTCTTTAATTTTTCCATTAGTAAAAAAAACTGACATTTTTCCGTCTGGCAACCCATTTTTAATACTTGTTTGTTGCAAAAGAACCCCAGATTCAGAATACTCTGAAAAAATTCCGTTGTAAAGTTTCCTGCTTTGATAATACTTTCCATCCACAAATTCAATTTTTTGAGTTTTGCAACTTATCGCCATCACAAACAGCATACTAATGTAAAATATCTTTTTCATCTTATGTTTTAATAAATCAATACAAAAGTAAAAATAAAGGCAAATCTAACGACTTGCCCTATTTTGTTATCTAAATTTCGAACATTAATTTGCAGTTTCCAACACAACATTTTTATCTAAAACACTACTTGGATTAAATGACACTTTATTGAATTCTTTTGATTTATACGAAATCATGGAAACATTAATTGTATAAGTACCAGGTTTAACATCGGATATGGAATAATTGCCATCTAAGTCGGTATAAACCTTAATGTCAGCGCCCTCAATAGAAATGCAAGCCCCTGCAATGCTCTCGCCAGTAATAATATCTATTACTTTACCACTTACAACCGATTTTGTTGCATCGTTTGATTTTTTAGGAGTTAAGTCACCATTGTCTGCCATTAAAGAGTTTACACTTACAAACAACACAAGAATTAAAGCTATTTTTTTCATATTATTTTTTGTTTCAATTTTATGCTACAAATTTACAATCGAAAACTATAGTTCCTTTAAAAAGTGCGTTAAGATTCGTTTATCTTTATGTTATGGAATTGTTACCTAACTTCATCCCAAGTGCAACCGCATAATAATTTATCAACATACTGTTTTACAGCTTACTGAGTGTTTAAAAAAAAATATTGGACAATAAATATTGAATTAAGCATAAATCTGAGTTAACACAAACTTAATTTTGTATTAACCTGATTTTTGACAAAAGATTGTTGCTTTGTATTTAAATTAATTATGGCATGAAATCAGTTTTAAAACTACTTGTATTAGGCTTTACATTTATATTTTTAGAATTAAATACCTACAGTCAAACTGGCTCTATTCAGGGAGTTATAAAAGATAAAAAGACAAAAGAAACGATTGTAGGTGCGAGTGTTTACATCGAGGGAACAACTACTGGCTCAGCAACTAATTTGGAAGGAAATTTTGAAATAAAAAATTTACAACCGGGCACATACACAATAGTTATATCGTTTATTTCGTACAAAACTCAAAAATTTGAGAGTATAAAAATATCCGCAAATAAAGCAAGCACTTTAAATGTAGATTTAGAAGAAGAAATGTTGGTAATACAAGGAGTTGTTGTGTTAGCTAAACGTAAAACCGACACGGATATTTCGATGATAAACACCATAAAAGCAAGTAATTTAGTGGTTAGTGGAATGTCATCGCAACAAATTTCGCAATCGCAGGATAAAGATGCATCCGAAGTAGTGCGTCGAATACCTGGTGTGACAATAATTGATGATCGATTTATTGTAGTAAGAGGTCTTGTGGAAAGATATAACTCCGTTCAACTTAACAATGCCTCAACTCCAAGCTCCGAATCGGATGTTAAAGCGTTTTCATTTGATGTAATACCAAGTTCGGCAATTGACCGGATTTTAGTATATAAAACACCTGCTCCCGAATTACCTTCCGAATTTACGGGTGCGAATGTTGCAATTTTTACCAAAAATATTCCCGAAAAAACTGGTTTTCAAATATCCTATTCTTCTGCATTTCGTTCGGGAACAAGCATTGAACCTTTTTATAAATATCAAGGTTCGAGTACCGATAAATTTGGTTACGATAATGGCTCCAGAGCTTTCCCATCCATTATCCCTTCATTAGAAGATTTTAAAGAAATAATTAATAATCCAACCTTCGAAAACAAACAAAAAAGAACTGAATTTGGCAGAGCTTTTAGTAAAATATGGAGTGCCAATGAATCAAAAGCCCCAATTGATCAAAGTTTGTCCATAAACTATTCCGGATCCCTTAATATCAAAAAAATTAAAATTAGCAATATTAGCTCACTATCGTATGGCTCAAATTTTAAAAATAGCGTAACCGAGCTCAACTCTTATAATGGTTACGACACAATCAACGACAAAAGTATCATCTCTTATCATTTCATCGACAGTGCTTATACGCAATCGGTAAAAATAAATGCATTATCAAATTTTTCGATTCAATTAAACGAAAATAATAGTATTGATTTCAGAAATTTAATAAACCAACAAGGAATCACAAAAACCACCTTTCGGTCAGGAATTGAAAATTACCGCGATCAATATATTCAATCCACCGAATTAAATTATAATCAGCGATTTATGCTCAATAGTCAATTAGGTGGAAATCATAAATTTAGAGATGGCAATACAAAAGTTCAGTGGACTTTAGGTTATTCGCAAGTACATCGCGAACAACCTGACACACGACGATTAACCACTACACTTCCTTTAGTTCAAGATACGGATAATCCATATTACAATCAATATAATGTATATTTTCCAAACCGAGCCGATCCTGAATTATCAGGTAGATTATTTTTAAATATAAAAGAACAATTATGGGTTTACACGGCTGATGTTGAACAAAAAATTAAGATAAACGACAAGCACGAACCTACTCTAAAATTTGGCTTTTTTCACGAAAATAGAAATCGCTCCTTTAATTCCCGACTTTTTGGATTTGTGCGAAATAGTCAAACTCCTTGGTATTTTGGTTATCAAGAAGTAGATACAATTTTTGCCGACTACAATATTAATTATACAAACGGAATACGACTTGACGAAGCCACTAGTCCAACAGATTCGTATAATACCGAAAATCAGCTAACTGCTGGATACATTGCAATAAGACATATTTTATGGGGGAAATTTACAATTTATGGAGGAGTACGAATCGAAAAAAACATAATGAAGCTCACTTCAATAAATACAAATTTGTCGGAATATATCCAGAAACGTGACACCCTTAATGTTTTTCCTTCCATCAATTTAATCTTTAATTTTAACACCAAAAGTTTAATTCGTTTTGCTTACGGAAAAACAATTAACCGTCCTGAATTTAGGGAAATTGCACCCTATAATTTTTACAACTTTGAAGAAAAAGCGGGAATTTATGGTAACCCAAATTTAAAATCCGCTTACATCAATAATTTTGATTTTAGATATGAATTTTATCCAAGCCCTTCCGAATTAATAAATGTTGGATTATTTTTTAAATCGTTTACAAATCCAATTGAAGCGAATGCTATAAGTGCTGGATCGGGGAAAAACTTTACATTTAAAAACGTGGATAAAGCTCAAAGTATAGGACTAGAGATTGACCTTAAAAAAACATTCACAAAATTTGCCTCTCCAACTATTTTGCTTTCGTGGATAAAAAACACGGCAATTGTAATGAACGCATCCTATATAAAAAGTCAGGTTGAAATTAACGACCCCATGGCTCGTGAAAAAGTTAGACCGATGCAAGGACAATCGCAATATATAATAAACACCGGAGTATTTTATCAAAACGACTCAATTAAATTTTCATTTTCACTAATGTATAATGTAATAGGAAAACGAATTGCATTTGTTGGAGATGTTAACAATCCGCATATTTACGAAATGCCCAGAAATAGCTTAGATGCAACATTTATAAAGAGATTTTATAAAAGATTTCAACTTAAATTTGGCATCAAAGACATTTTAAATCAAGCAATTGTTTATGAACAATACGAAGTTGTTCGTTTAAGCACATCGCCAGATTTAGAACAAACGAGAGTGCAGACAATAAAATCAGTAAAACCAGGCATGCAAATTATTGTAGGGATTAATATAATCCTTTAAAATTTCACCTTTTACTGTTTTTTAACTTGAAAAATGCTTGACTCTAATTGAAATATGAGATTAGTTCGTAAAGCATTTAGAAATATCTTATTATACTGATTTTTCTTTTTTACGATACTTTTGTCTTGTATAATTAGTTTTTAAGATTGAGTTTTTCAAACATTGTTGTCCAATAAAAATTCATACTGTCTGCATAACATACTGATAATGAGGAATAATTAGTATTTTTCAAAATAGAGCCTTGTTTTCAATGCGATATTTTGGTGGATTTCCAACAACTATATTTCCCCAACCATAAAATGCAAGTAGCTAAATTTCAATTTATTCGTAAACTGACGAAGGGAGGCGAAAATTGATTAAAGTAATTTACACCCAAAGCAAAATTGATTTTTATAATCGGACAATAGTGAAACTTAACAAAAAGTAATTTAAATTATCTTTTTTCATATTCCATTTTTAGTTTGTTCGATTGCTCTTTTCGTTCAAAGATAAATTCTTTATTCGTTAAACTTAAAACAACGAGTTCAATAGAGTGTGGCTGTCCTTCATATTCGTATGAAATTACAACTTTTGTTTTGTCAAAAGTAAATTCCCATTCGTAATAATTTGTATAATACTCTTCATTATAGATAAATGATTTATACATGGAGCCTTCTTTTGTAAACTCCAGCGTGTTTTTGCGATCAACGTCGGATAATATAATGTTTCTATCGTTGAAAATTAGTTTTTTTAATTTCCAAATACCGACTAATCTGGTCTTTTTTGGGAGAAAACTAATTGCCAGACCTTCTTCATATTTTTGCAAGATGAAAAGGATATTGCAAAAATGAAGAGTATTATTAAGAATTTCATAATATTATTCATGGCAAATTTTAATAAATAAATTTACCTTGCAAATATAAATAAAATTCAAACATGTATTTTTTTTTTTTGTATTGTATTAGCCCCCAAAATAATTGGACAACATTATTAATAGTGTCAGCAATAAAACTCGGTGTTTGATAAGAAAATGTCAAATTCGAGGCTTTCGCAACAACGAATTTAGTGAGTTCCGACCAAGATTTTGTTGGATTTTATTTGAAAAATATTACAAAATTTAATTCGGAATGAACTCAATTCGTTGCAAGTATAACAGCTTGTCCGACCTTTGGCAGAATGAAGTTGAATAATTCATTAGCAAGCAATTACCAGATATAGAATAAACGAAAGTTCAAACAATAAAAACCACAATACCAGGGACACAGTTTATAATAGGTATTAGTATGAAACTTTGAGCTTATAAATAAAATGAATTTTCATCCTCTTTTAACATCTTAATTATTGCATTATAATCAATAAAATAATTATCATCATTGGGTATTGATCTGGTATTATGAATTTGAGCTGGCAACAAATAATCTGGAACTTTAAATTTTAGCTGATTAAATAGCAAATAGCTATCAATGGATAAGTTTTGAACAAAAAGATGGATTTCTTCGTACCCAACAATAGTTTTATAAATAACTGCAATTACATCGTTTGAGTGTAATAATTTACGTGTTTGTTTTTCTAAAACATTAAGATATAAGGGGATATTGTCGATAACAACTTGCTTAAACACAGTTGAAACCGGCATTAACAAACCATCTTCATTTACAAATCCAACATCTCCAGTTTTGTATTTAAAATCGTCGGATAGCATTTGATACTCATTTCCAACTGTATCGTCTAAAAGACCATTTTCGTTGTTAAACAAGGTAGTATAACTCACATTTGTATTTGCTATTAAAAATTCCCCAATTTCGCCAGGTCTAAGCTCGTCGCTACTAGGATTTAAAATATTAACGGAGTATCCAGAAAAAGGTTTACCACATGAAACGATGTTATCGTGTGTTATCAACGAATCGGCATCTTCGATTTCGTAAGCCGAATACATTCCAAAAATAAATGGACTATATCCAACATTATAAATATATGCATTGGACGCACATTCAAGCATTCTTGATGCATGTTTATCTAGCAATAAATCACCTGCAATAAATAAATATTTTAACGACCACAATGTAATATCCTCAAAAAAAGGCTCAAGTTGTTTTATAGCATAAGGTGTAGTAAATGAGAAAGTAATTTGATACTCGTCAACCATCGAATATGTGGTAAAAGCTCTATTTATCTTAGTTGGAGTAGTATAAAAACAAGCCCCTGAATTTAAAGATAAAAGAAACGTAAAAATGGAGAGTGGATGAGTAAAATCGAAAAATGACAGAAACTTGTCAGACGAATTTAATTTAAAGTTAAAGTAAGCGGACGAATTAAAAGCAATTAATACGTCATTCCATTTATATTGAATCAGATTGTTTGATTTATGAAAATCGTTGACAATAAAGTAATAAAATTCATTTTGGATTTCCAAATTAAAACTCAGACTATATATTTCATTTTCAAAAAAACCATTGGTATTTAAAATTTCTGCCTGATCTGTTAAATCAATCGAATCGTAAATGATATCACTTGAGTTTAATATTACACGGCACTGAGTTTTTTGAACTAAATTATAATTATGCTCAAAACTTTTTTCGGCATCAAGTATCACCAACGCCTTATTTGAAGCCCAAACAGCAATAATTGACGCATACGTGCTCAAATCATTAAATAAGGACACTCCAATTACTTTTTCGTTATTATATCGGTCGTTTATCAAATGATACATTTGAGCAGACATATGAAAGAGTTGAGAGTACGTATAAAATTCCCCTTCAATACACAATGCTACGTTTGAATTTTCCGAATTAATATTTTTAAAATTTTCAGTTAACATTTTACTTTTAATTCTAATACAAATTTACATTTTTTAATAAAACAAATATTATACAAAGTAACATAAAAAACAAAATAAACTATAAATTTATTTATTTTTGTCCGATAAAACTTAGACATCATTCGTAAAATATTGTATCACAAATTAACTGGCAATATGATGAAAAACAGTGTTTGTTTTTGTGATTTATAATTTATTGACTTTCCGCAATTGATTGAAGCAATATACAACGAAGGCGAAATTTAATTTTTTATCGGGCAATAGTGATTAAAAGACAATAAATACTAAATACTAAATTAACTTTTATTTAATATGAAATGTTTATTTTTGTAAAAAAATAAAATGAAATAGATGGAATCTAAAACAATATTATTAGTAGATGACGAAATAGATATTTTGGAGTTTTTAAGTTATAATTTAAAAAAAGAAGGATTTACTGTTTATACTGCACAAAACGGCAAAGATGCTATCAAAACAGCCAAAGAACATAAGCCAAATGTAATTTTATTAGACGTAATGATGCCTGAAATGGATGGCATAGAAACGTGTTCTGAACTTCGGAATCAACCTCAAGTTTCGGAAAGTTACATTGTTTTTTTAACTGCTCGAAATGAAGATTATTCTCAAATTGCAGGATTAGAATCAGGTGCCGACGACTACATAAGCAAACCCATTAGACCAAAAGTATTAATAAGTAAAATCAATGCTCTTTTCCGACGAATAAATAAATCTCAAAATCATAAATTTGAGGGCAAAATTATTCTCAAAGATGTTATTATTGATAAAGAAAAGTATATCGTTACCATTAAAAAGGTAGATATATCATTACCCAAAAAGGAGTTTGAGATATTAGCTGTACTAGCATCAAAACCTAATAAAGTATTTCGCAGAGAAGAAATTTTTGCAAAAGTTTGGAGCGATAATGTTATTGTTGGCGACCGTACAATTGATGTTCATATTCGTAAAATTCGCGAAAAAACAGGTCTCGAAAATATTAAAACAATAAAAGGAATAGGTTATAAATACGAAGAAAATTAGTTTTTGAGTAAATATTTTCATGAAAAACTCTAACCCAAAATATATTGCTATAAGCAATTCCATTTTAATTACTTTTATTTCGTTGGCTAGCATTGGAATATTATTATACACTGAGCCCACATATGGAATTTGGGTTATAATTCCAATTATAATCTTGCAGTTTTTTTTAATCTTTTGGATATTTTATTATTCATTGCGAAAATTTATTTATGAAAAAATCAGAATTATTTATAAGAATATTCATAATTTCAAAGTAAATAAAGAACATTTTTCACAAAAATTATATTCGGATAACGAGCTTTTCGAAAAAGTAAATGAAGAAGTTTTAAAATGGGCTGTGGATAAAAAAATGGAAATTGAGACTTTAAAAAAGCTTGAACAATTTCGGCGCGAATTTTTAGGAAATGTTTCGCACGAACTAAAAACTCCCATTACAAATATTCAAGGATATGTCCTCACCCTTTTAGAAGGTGGTATCTACGATAATGAAATAAACAAAAAATATCTTGATAGAGCCGAAAAAAACATTACCCGAATGATTGAAATTGTGAATGACTTAGAGGAAATATCAAAATTAGAAACAGGCGAATTAAAACTTCATCATTCAAAATTTGACATTGTACAATTAACAAAAGAGGTTATTGAAATACTGGAATTTAAGAAAAATGAAGCAAATGTTGAAATTAGTTTTGCTCAGCCTTATTCGCAAATATTCATTGTTGCTGATCGTGAAAACATCAAAAAAGTATTAACTAATTTAATCGAAAACTCAATAAAATATAGTAAACCCCTAACTGGTAAAACTAAAATCAGCTTTTTGGATATGGATGAGTATATTTTAACGGAAATTACGGATAATGGGATAGGTATTGAAGAAATAAATATCCCAAGATTATTTGAGCGTTTTTATCGAGTAGACAAAGCCCGAACTCGTCAAACTGGTGGTTCAGGATTAGGATTAGCTATTGTTAAACACATTATCGAAGCCCACTATCAAACCATAAATGTTCGAAGTACTATTGGAATTGGAAGTACTTTTGCATTTACGCTTAAAAAGGGGATGTAGTTTTTGGAGCTTGATCTTTTATTTTTTTATCCTTTGCTGCATTAATAATTTCTCTAGTTTTTATCCCTCCTTTATATTCAACCTGCAACACAATTTTTCCTTGGGTATTCCAATTTGTCCAAACCCCCTCTTTTACCTTATTCATAAACTTTCCTTCGCTCGCTTTTTTTCCATTTGGATAATATTCGACCCATAAACCATTTGTTTTATCTTCAAAAAAAGCTTGGTCTCTCATTCGTGCACCACGATTATCGTAAAATGTCCAAATTCCTTGTTTTTTACCTTTTACATAAGGACCTTCATTAAGTTTTTTTCCAAGTTCCGACCATTCCGTCCATTTACCTTCTTTCATGTCGTCTTTATAAACTCCCTCTTCTTTTTTCTTTCCATTTGAAAACCAATAGGTTGATTTTCCACTTTTCAACCCTTTTAGGTAATGGTTAACATATTTTTTTTGACCTTCAAAAAACGAACCTTTCCATTCTCCATCCATTACTCCACCTTTAAACGAGCCTTGGTCTTGCATTATTCCGTTGCTATACCATTGTGTCCAAACACCATTTTCGCGGTCGTTTACAAAGCTACCTTCTCGTTGTTTTTTACCACTTTCGTAAAATGCTTGCCAAAGCCCACTTCGAGCACCTTTATAAAATTCACCTTTCTTCCATAGTTTCCCATTTTCGTAAAAATAGACCCATTTCCCATTCAGTAAACCATCTATAAAAAATCCTTTGCTTGCTATTTTTCCATTTTCATGATAATAAATCCAAGCGCTATCTTGTAAATCATTCAAGGTTTTTCCTTCCATTTCCTTGTTTCCATTCTTAAACCACCAATTGGCATAACCATCTAATTTATCGTTCACAAAAAATCCTTCAAACATTAACTGTCCGTTATCGTGATATTCCTTCACCAAACCCTCCACTTTATCCTCAACGTATGTACAAAATTTCGACAAAGTATCATTTCTATGCCAAAATTTCCATTCTCCGTCTTTTTTTCGATTCTTTCGAGCTCCCAAAGATTCCCTATTTCCGTTTGGATGCCAACTTTTAAAAGTTCCGTTTTCTTCGTAACTTTCCGACATTAACTGACCATTATCAAACCAATATTTCCAAAAACCAACTTTATTACCATCGCTAAATTCGCCTTCGGCAATTTTTTGTCCACTCTTTTCCCAATAAACCCATTTACCAGTTTCCTTACTATTTATAGCATATCCCTCGCTACGTTTTGTCCCATTTAACCATTTGTTGGTAACTAATGTCTGTGCCGAAATTAGTTCTGCAAAAATCATCAATGCTATAAAAAATAATCGCTTCATATTGTACTTCTTAATTTCAAGCCATAAAGTTAAAAAAATATACATTATCATTACTGACCGACAAAAATAAATAATGACAATTTATTCCATTGATTATCATTTTAGCAAAAACAATAATAAATCTATGGGGTAGTTTTTTACAGATTTTCACCAATTTATTTGCCTCAATCCTGAAGGATGTAAATTGTTGAAAATCAATTCATCCTTTAAGACTGAGGTGAAAATTGATTGAAACAATTTACACAAATCAGATACTTTTAAATTTAGTCGGTAAGTAGTGATACATTATCATCTTTTTAAATAAACTAAAAAAATGCTAAATACATTTTATTAATGAATAATCGCACAGAATAACATTTTGATAATCAAAACAAATATCTTACTTTTGCACCTAAAGTATCATGTTTTTATTCAAGTCAAATTTAGCCAAATAGTAAAATGGGAGAAAATCCGAACAAATTAATTTCTATTGTAGTTCCGGTTTTTAACGAATTTGGCAACATTGGAGTTTTTTATCAAAGCCTAATCCATGAATTTGAACATATGGATTATGAATTTGAATTAATATATGTAAACGATGGAAGCAACGATAATTCAGATATCGAAATATCTAAACTTACAACTAATGACCAAAGGGTGAAAGCCATTCATTTTACCCGTAATTTTGGACAACAAGCCGCACTCATTGCAGGTATTTCATCTGCATCCGGACAAGCAGTAATAACAATGGACTGCGACTTACAAGATCCCATTGAATTAATTCCCCAAATGATATCGAAATGGGAAGAAGGATATAAAATTGTTTATGCACGACGTGTAAAAAGACAGGATTCATTTTTTAAAAAATTCACAGCTTCAATATATTATAGATTGTTAAAACAATTTTCGGAAGTTAAAATTCCAACTAATATTGGCGAATTTAGATTGATAGACAATTGCATCATTAGCGACTTAGACAAAGCCTCCATTCATACGGGATATTTGCGTGGAATGATTGCATGGTTGGGATACGAGTATGCAATTATCGACTTTGATCGTCCAAACCGAAAACATGGTAAAACAGGGTTTAGTTTTTTGAAAATGGTGCGACTTGCCATGGCGGGAATATTAAACTTCTCGCTAATTCCACTTCGGATTGGATTATTTATTGGAATATTTACAATCCTAACAGGTATCATTTTTTTGTTTTACCTACTTATTAACTATTTGGTTTTCGACCAATTTTACAAATTATTAGAGTGGCTAGCAGTTACAACCTATATTTTTATTGGATTTTTATTTGTTCTTATTTGGATAATATCCGAATATATTGGCAAAATATACAAAGGAAATGCAGGTATGCCAACTTATGTAGTTCGTAAAAAAGAAAACATTTCCTAACAATGTCGTTGCTTAAACTATTAGTATTGTCCTACGAATATCCTCCAGTTGGTGGTGGTGGTGGCATTATGTTGAAAAACGTTTTGGAACGATTTGATCCTAATCAATTTTCGATTACGTTAATAACCACATGGTTTGAAAATTTAGCCGAGCACGAAGTAGTGAATGAAATTAACATTCATAGAGTTAAATCAAAACGAAAATACGAGTGGCAATCAAATCCGATAGAGATGTTATCGTGGATAAAGTTTGCCAAGCAAAAATCCGAAGAGTTATTAAAAACCGAGAAATACAATTTGGTGATTTCAAACTTTGTAGTTCCAGGTGGAATTTTGGCTTATTATTTATACAAAAAATACCAATTACCATATATTTGCATTTCGCATGGTCACGACATTCCTTGGGTAAAGCCCTATTCATTATATCCTTTATTTTTTATCACTCAATGGAAAATTAAGAAAATAATAAAAAGTTCAAAAGGGGCTATTACGCTAAGTCCTGAGTTAGAAAAAAATGCAATTAATTTTATTGGAAAAGCACATTCAAATTTAATTCATCAAATACCAAACGGATACAATCATCATCTTTTTTATCCACGCGAAAAAGTAAAAAATGAAATCCCAAAACTACTTTTTGTGGGACGACTAGTAACACAAAAAGGGGTGAAAACGTTAATGAAAATTGCTTTGGAGTTAAAAAAACACATTCCATTTGAGCTAACAATTGTTGGCGAAGGACCAAAGCGAAAATTCATGGAAGCCTTTAGTAAAAAAAATAATTTAGAATCCCAATGTATTTTTTTAGGAAAAATAACTCAGATTGAGCTATCGGAAATTTATTCCAAATCAGATTTATTAATTGCACCATCCATAAGTGAAGGAATGTCATTGGCAATTATAGAAGCTGTAAGTTGTAATTTATTTGTAATTACAACAGAAGTTAGCGGCACAAAAGAGATTATTAAAAATACCAAAATAGGATATATGATAAAAAACAGCAATTGTAAATATTTCACAAAATACATCCTTGATTACATACATTTTAACCATAATGATAATTTTATTGTTAATCAAACAGAGCCCAGTTGTAATAAAAAAATTTCGAGCTGGGATATTATTGTTAATAAATACACTTTTTTCTTAAAAAACCTTAACTTATAAAACAATTACAATATTTATTTATCTGATATTCTGTGTTTTATAAATTAAATTGCAGTTTTACGAAAATAAAACTTATTTTTTTTATTTTGAATATCATTTTTATATATCTTTGTAATCATATATTAAACATTGCAAACAAAAGTTAGAACAATTCTATTAAATTTAAAAATCATGACAGAAATTATCGACCTCGAAAAATTAGATGTAGCAGCTAGTAAATTAAGAGCTATTGCACACCCAGTTAGAATTGCCATCCTAAGTATTCTTGCAGAAGACACTCGTTTAAGTGTTACTGAAATTTACACTCGTTTATCTATTGAACAAGCGGCAGCTTCTCACCACTTAAACATATTAAAAGGCAAAGGTCTTCTATCTGCTCGTCGTAATGGCAAAAAGATTTTCTACACCTTGAAACAAGAAAATGTAAACAAACTTATCGATTGTATTAATCGTTGTGGCGAATAACACTTCTAATTAAAAAAAATAAAAAGCCTTTTCCCCCACGAAAAGGCTTTTTTATTTATTTTTGAAGAAAAAAGATGAAAATACTAATAATTTCTGCTACTACTTTTGAGGTATCAAAAACTATTAAACACTTTCAGGACTTCAACAAGAGTAATATCCCGATTGATTTTTTAGAAACTGGCATTGGACAACTACATTGCTGTTTTGCTTTAACTCAAAAATTACAAACAACAGAATATGATATTGTAATACAGGCTGGAATTTGCGGAAGCGTTTCAAAACAATATCAACTTGGAGAAATTATACACATTACCGAAGATGAAATAATAGATGTTGGCGCCACAAGTGAAACAGATTTTATTCCATTAAAAAAACTTGATGTATCGAAAAACAAAGCATTTACTCAAGATACAGTTTTTTTGCCAAATAAAACGATAAACACTAAATTATTGGGAAGCACTAAAAAAGGAAAAGGAATTACTTCCAACACCGCACATGGCGATTTGTTTTGGGTTAATTACCTTAACAAAAACCACCCAAATGCATTTGAAAGCATGGAAGGAGCTACTTCTTTTTTTGTTTGCAACCAAATGAATACCCCCGTTATCCAAATTCGCTCAATATCCAATTACGTCGAAATCAGAGATATTACTAAGTGGAAAATTGAAAAATCAATTTTTAATTTGAATCAATTTTTAATTCAACTAATTAATGAAATATAAACTTCGCATTGCAATATCACCTTGTCCAAACGACACTTTTATAGCGTATGGATTAATTCACAATAAAGTAAAAACTACTAATTATGAATTTGAAGTCCAATATTTAGACATAGAGCAATTAAACGATTTAGCTCTATTAAATCAAGCAGATATTATAAAAGTTAGCACCTCCATTATTCCAGAAATAAGTTCAAATTTTAAAATTTTAAATTCAGGAGCAGCATTAGGTCATAACTGTGGTCCATTGTTTATTTCAAAATCCAAATCTCTTTCTTTATCTCCAAAAACAAAAATTGGAATTCCAGGCATACACACAACTGCATTTCGTTTATTTAAAAGATATTATGGAGATAATTTTATAATTGAACAATTGATATTTTCGGATATTGAAGTTGCCATCTTAGATAATCGAATAGAAGCTGGCTTAATTATTCACGAAAACAGATTTACATATTCAGAAAAAGGATTGGAAAAAATTTGCGATTTAGGTGAAAAATGGCATCAGGAGACTAATTTACCAATTCCCTTAGGCTGTATTGCCATTTCAAATAAATTACCGCAAAATGTATTAAAAGAAATGGACAAGGCATTTGAAGAAAGCATAAAATATGCATACAATAACCCTAAAGAAACGATGGATTTTGTAAAAAAACACTCCCAAACAATGGATGACGAAGTGGCTCAAAAACACATCAATCTTTATGTAAATAAAGAAACAATTTCGTTGTCAAAAGAAGGAAAACAGGCAATATTAAAATTTATATCCGACACGGATTTCAAAAATAGTAGTACTTTTGACGAACAGAATTTGTTTGTTTAACCAAACTCGAAAAAATGATAGTAATAACTGGTGCTGCTGGATTTATTGGCAGTGTAATGGTAAAAAAGTTAAATCTTTTGGGAATTGACGACTTAATATTAGTGGACGATTTTACCAAATTAGAAAAAAAAACCAATTGGAAAACAAAAAAATACAATTTAAAAGTTGAACGAAAACAATTTGAAAATTGGGCTAAACAAAATGCACAAAAAGTTGAGTTTATTATCCATATTGGAGCCAGAACTGACACTTCGGAATTTAACAAAATGATTTTTGACGAATTGAATGTGAATTTTAGCAAAATGATTTGGAACTTTTGTACCGAATATCAAATTCCAATGATTTATGCCTCTTCGGCTGCTACTTACGGAATGGGTGAATTTGGTTTTAACGACGACCATTCGATAATTCCTCAACTTAAGCCTTTAAACCCTTACGGTGAATCCAAAAATAATTTTGACATTTGGGTTTTAAGCCAAGCAAACTGCCCTCCTTTTTGGGCAGGATTCAAATTCTTTAATGTATATGGACCAAACGAATACCATAAAAACCGCATGGCATCTGTAATTTTTCATGCCGAGCGCCAAATTAGAGAAAACGGAAATTTAAAATTATTCAAATCACATCACCCCGATTATGAAGACGGCAAACAACTTCGCGACTTTATTTATGTGATGGATATTGCGGAAGTAATTTTTTGGTTTGTCGAAAACCAACAACATTCTGGCATTTATAATTTGGGAACAGGTACCGCCAGAACTTTTTTAGATTTGGGTTTAAGCACTTTTAAAGCATTAAATCTTACTCCAAAAATTGAATTTGTGGAAACTCCTATCGACATCCGCAATAAATACCAATACTTTACCGAAGCAAATATGACTAAATTAAGATCCGCTGGTTATTTAGAAGATTTTTACCCACTTGAAGAAGGCATTGAACACTATGTAAAAAACTTTTTAAAAGAGAAAATTATTTATTGATGTGAGGATGTGAGGATTTATCTGGAGGTTGAGCCTGTCGAAACCTTAGGCAATTAGAAACAAAAATTAATAATTGATTTTATAAAGCCAAATTCTGACTATAACAATTCATTTTCCATTGTTTCTTTCTCAATCAAAAGTATCTCCCATTCATAAACCAACTCGTCAATTTTTTTCTTTACCGATTCGTATTTTTTATACAATTCACCTGAAGTAATTTCACCTGTATGACTTTCGGGATTTGCTAACATTTGATCGAACTCCTTAATTTTAAGTTCGTTTTTATGTATTTCATCTTCGGTACGTGAAACTTGAGTTGCAATTTTTCGGATTTTACTTTCAGCTTCTTTTTTTCTTGCCCAATCGGCTTTATTATCTTTTTGAGTCTGTTCAATGTTTTTTTCTGCACTTAGTTTTTTGATATTCAAATCCTTTAAATCACTCAATTTTCGAGCTTCCAAAAAATCGAAAACATCTCCAATGAATTCTTTTATTTTTTTATTTTTGAATTCATAAACTTTTTGAGTTAATCCTTGCAAAAAATCTCTATCGTGCGATACAATAATCAAAGTGCCATCGTATTGAAGCAAAGCTGCTTTTAGAACATCTTTTGAATCCATGTCTAAATGATTTGTAGGCTCATCTAAAATCAACAAGTTTACTGGAGCTAAAAGCAATTTTGCCAATGCCAAACGGGTTTTTTCACCTCCTGAAAGAACTTTTACTTTTTTATCAATATCTTCGCCTTGAAACATAAAACTTCCAAGAATTGCTCTAATCCGAGTTCGGATATCCCCAACTGCAATATCATCAATTGTTTCAAAAACCGTTTTTTCTGGATCCAACAATTGAGCTTGATTTTGAGCAAAATATCCCAACGAAACCTGATGACCAAGCTTTGCAGTTCCAGATGTGGAAGTAAGTTCGCCCACAATAATTCGCGAAAAAGTGGTTTTACCTTCGCCATTTTTACCAACAAACGCAACTTTTTCACCACGAATAAGCGAAAAGTCAATATTGTTTAAAATATTTTTCTCGCCAAACGACTTGCAAATATGCTTAGATTCAACTACCACAATACCTGAATGAGGTGCGGGTTGAAATTTAAAATGAATGGATGAATTGTCTATTTCATCCACCTCCACCATATCCATTTTTTCAAGCATTTTTAATTTTGATTTTACTTGCTTTGCTTTGGAAGCTTTATACCGAAAGCGTTCAATAAATTGATTTGTCTGTTCAATTTGCCGTTGCTGATTCGTTTGCATGGAGTTTTGCTGCTCAATTCGCTCGATACGACGTTGGACGTATTCGCTATAACTACACTTATAATCATATATTTTCCCTAAACTAATTTCAACTGTTCTAGAAGTTACGGTATCTAAAAATGTTCTATCGTGAGATACCAAAACAACAGAACCAGTGTAATTTCGGATGTACCCTTCCAGCCATTGAATAGATTCAATATCCAAGTGATTTGTAGGTTCATCCAGCAACATTACTTCGGGTCGGCGAAGAAGTATTTTCGCCAATTCTACCCTCATTTGCCATCCGCTGCTAAATTCACTCATTAATCTATAAAAGTCGGTTTTATCAAAACCCAATCCTAAAAGTACTTTTTCGGTTTCGGCATCCCTATTTGAAGCTCCAATCATTTCCAGCTGTTCGTCAAGTTCCGAAATATAATGAATCAGTTTTAAATAATTATCGGTTTCAAAATCGGTTCTTTGAAATAATTCAATTCTTTTTGCATCTCTATCTTGTTCAATTACAATAACTTCTTTAAATGCAAGCATTGTTTCATCCCAAACATTTCGAGATGAATTTGGATTTAATTCTTGAGGCAAATAGCCAATTTTATGACCAGTTGAAACGATAATATTTCCGCTTTGGGCTTGCATTTCGCCCGCTAAAATTTTCAGTAATGTGGATTTTCCAGCACCATTTTTTCCTGTTAGTCCGATTCTATCGTTATCGGCAATAACAAATGATACGTTTTCAAACAGATTTTCGCCGGTAAAATGGACAGATAAATTAGATATGGTAATCATTAAATGGCAGTTTTTGGGCAAAGATAAGATATTTTAGCAAATGCAAAAACATCCGTTTAATCAACAGACAAACATATTCCATTGAAATAGTATAAAAATGATTATCAAAAACTCAATAACTATCTGGTAATCGATATTTTTTTGGTAATAATATTGTTTTCGGACATAATTGACAGAAAATAAATTCCAGTTTGAAATTCGTCAGTTTTAATGGTTAGCTCCGAAGTATTTCCTTTAAAATCATACACTATTCTTCCCGAAATATCCACTAAAACAAGTGAATTAAAAGGCATTGGAGTGGAAATATGCACAACTTCATTTGCTGGATTTGGGAAAACTAAAACCTTCTCAGATGATTGATAATTTACATCTGTAGGATTTGGTATAGCTTGAACTGTAAGCATAAAGCAACTTTTGTTGTTTAAGCTATTGGGATCTGAACCCAAATTTGAACCAGCAGTAGTACAACAAAAAAGATAGGTTCCTGCCGACAAACTAGATAAATTAATCGGTGTTGAAAAATTAATATAAACCGATTCTCCAGAAGCAACAGTCATATTAGCAGGTATTATTAACTTTGATGTTCCAAGCGAGACATTATCAATTAAAATCTTCACAAAAACTGTATCTCCTTGAACAATAGTTTCGGGACCATAATTTCTCAAAATTGGACTTAACGGTAACAAGCCACCAACATGAATAGTAGTATCGCTTGCGGGGACTACAAAACCAGTTATCCCAATATCTTGAGATTTAATTTGACTATAAAAAACAAATAACGAGATGGATAAAAGTAAAAGTTTTTTCATAAATATGATTTTTAATATAATCTTTTCAAAATTATAAAATATTCTATAACAATGGGTAAAATATTTTAATTATTTTCTAAGGATAGAAAATAATATTATCCGAAGTTTTTTTTTAGATTGAAGTACCATGAATTCCTATTTTGTATAATAAAAAAGTCGGGCAAAACCCGACTTTTTTATTATTATTTGACTAAAAAACTATCGAGCTATCGAAACTTTTTTAGTTGAAGTTGTATTATTACCTTCTATAACTAAGAAATACATTCCAGTTTGGAAAGAAGCAACATTAATTTGGTGAGATAAAGTTTTTCCAGTATAAGAATATACTTCACGACCAGTCATGTCGAATAAACGAACGGTTTCGAAAGCAACTGGAGAAACAACGTTTACTATATCATTTGCAGGGTTTGGATAAGCTGAAAATTGATCCATAGAAACTTCATTAACAGATGTTGGTCCAACGATAAGAGTGAAACAACTTTGATCATTAGAAAAATCTGGATCAGCACCTAAACTAGTTCCAGCAGTAGCTACACAAAAATCATAACTCCCAACAGGAAGAGTTGATAAATCAATTGTTTGAAAAGGAATTTGAACTTGTTGATCCACAGCAACAGTCATTCCAGTAGGAATAGGTAAATCACCCCCACCAGCAGGTTCGCCACCGATAGTTACTGCAACAGTTACAGTTGCACCTCCTGTTAAAGCTGCTGGTCCAAAGTTTTTTAGAATAGCAGTAACTTCTAATTGACCATTAGCTGGCAAAGTGTAAGTAGGTGTAGCAGGCACTAGAAATCCAGTAACGCCAACATCTTGTGCTTTAACACCAATTGCTAAAACAGCAAATAAAGAAATTAAAAAAGTAATTTTTTTCATAGTTTTGATTTTTTTAGTTATTAATTACGAGTCCAAATTTATAATATTATTTCAATAAATGAACATTTTTTTAAAATTATATTTTACTTTAACCTTAAATCCACCGAAAAACTCTATTACAAAGTCAAACTGTCCTTCATTTCAGGCAACTAAACCACATTTTGATTTTTCATAGCGAATCACCTTGCGGATGCTTTTTTAATGTCAAAAGAATTTTAATTCACTATTGTCCGATAAAATAAATAAATTTTGCGATAAGTGTAAATTACTTCAATCAGTTTTTGCCTCAATTCGTCAGCTGATGGATGAATTGATTTTCAGCAATTTACTTCCGCCAGCTGTCGAACAAGGGGGCAATAAATTGCGGGAAATCCATATTTTTAAAACACACAAAAACAAACCCTAATTCCGTTATTTCACTTATTAATTTATTATTCAGTGTTTTACAACAGATGTCAAAATTTATATCGAACAACAGTGATTTTAATTATTAAAAAAATCATCCATAAATAGCTTACAATTTGTACTTTTGAAAAAAAAACGTCAAGATGACTAAATTAAGCGTAAATATCAACAAAATTGCATTAATCCGCAATTCGAGAGGCAGCAACATGCCAAATTTAAACAAAATTGCTTTTGATATTGAATCGTTTGGAGCTGAAGGAATTACTGTACATCCCCGACCCGACCAACGCCACATTCGATACGATGATTTATACGATTTAAACCCAATTTTAAAAACAGAATTTAATATTGAAGGCTATCCGAGCGACTTTTTTATTAAAACGGTTTGCGATGTAAAACCTGCACAAGTTACTTTAGTGCCAGATTCTCCCGAAGCCTTAACTTCAAGCAATGGCTGGGACACAAAAACCAATTTAAAATTTCTGCAAACAATCATTAAAGAGTTCCATAAATTTGGAATTAGAACTTCTATTTTTGTTAGTCCCGAAACGGAGATGATAAAATATGCCAAAGAAACCCAAACGGATAGAATTGAATTATACACCGAATCGTATGCTGCAAATTTTAAAAGCAATAAAGAAATGGCAATTGAACCTTATCTAATTGCTTCGGAAGAATCTTTTAAGCAACAATTGGGTTTAAATGCCGGACATGATTTGAATTTGGATAATCTTGCATATTTTAAAAATAACATAAAAGGATTACTCGAAGTTTCGATTGGACATGCTTTGGTTTGTGATTCATTATATTTTGGTTTACAAGCCACCATTGGAAAATATTTGACGGAATTAAAAAAATAAAATGAAATATTGTTACGAATATCCTCGACCAGCAGTTTGTGTGGATATAATAATATATTGTAAATCCACAAACAAAATTTTACTCATCGAAAGGAAAAACGATCCATACAGAAACTTTTGGGCATTGCCTGGTGGTTTTGTGGATGAAAATGAAGATTTGACAGTTGCAGCTTATCGTGAACTTTATGAAGAAACTGCGGTTGAGAATATGGATTTAAAACAATATCGAACTTATGGAACGCCTGGTAGAGATCCACGAGGACACATAATTTCGGTGGTATTTGTTGGAACTTGCGAGAAATTACCAAAATTTAAAGCTGGGGATGATGCAAAAAATGCAGGATGGTTCAAATTAAACGAACTACCACAATTGGCATTTGATCATAAAATAATAATTGTTGATTATTTTAGTCCACTGGACTAACTGAAGGCATATTTTCGATAATCGACTGTATTAAATTATTTGTACCTTCCATAATATCAACTAAATTTGAATCAAGCATATAGCAAGGAGTAGTAAAAACCATATTCCTTTTATCTGCAATAACTTCACCGTATGTAGTTTTTAGATGAGTAGCACCCATATTTTCGATATCTTTTGCGGTACCTTCGTCAACACCGATAGTAACAGTCGATTTTTCGATAATATTGGCAATAATAACTGGCGAAATACACATTGCACCGATAGGTTTACGCAATTTATGCATTTCAATAATTATATTTTTCAGTTCAGGATTTACACTACAATTGGCACCTTCAAATGCATATGAACTAAGATTTTTTGCAGCACCAAAACCACCAGGTAAAATTATGGCATCAAAATCTTTTGATTTAAAATCAGACAAAGGCTTAATAACTCCACGAGAAATTCGAGCCGATTCGACAAGAACATTCCTTTTTTCGTTCATTACTGAACCAGTGAGATGATTAATTACATGATGTTGTTCTATGTCGGGAGCGAAGCATTCGTAGTCGGCATCGTTATTTTGAATTGCTAACAATGTTAAAACGGCTTCGTGAATTTCGGAACCATCATATACTCCACAACCTGATAAAACAACCGCAAATTTTTTCATATAATTAATTTTAACTAAACAAATATAGTCAATTGATTTTAAAATATCAAATAAAATAAAAAATTTTTATTTTTATTCATTCTTTATAATATGAAATCAAATATTTGAAATTTTCTATTCAATAAAAAAAATAAGTAAATTTGTTGTATGGAAATTCAAAAAGTCGAAGATTATATAATTCACAGACAGCTATTTAAGCATGATAAACCCGTTTTAGTTGCACTTAGTGGTGGCATTGATTCATTTGTCATGAGCGACATATTAATTAAGCTGAATTATTCAGTAGTTTTTGCTCATTGCAATTTTCAGTTACGAGGAGATGAATCGGATTTGGACGAAAAATTTGTAAGTAATATTGCCAATGAATGGAATATTCCGATTCGCGTAATACGTTTTAAAACAACCGAATACGCTACCGAAAACTCTCTTTCCACACAAGAAAGTGCTCGAAAGCTTCGATACGATTGGTTTAAAGAATTAATTTCGGAACATAATTATCAATGCGTTGCAACAGCTCACAATGCGGATGATGTTGCCGAAACACTTCTTATTAATTTAGGTCGTGGATGCGGGATAGCTGGATTACGTGGAATTCCTGTAAAAAACGGAGATATTGTTCGGCCAATTTTGTTTGTATCCCGAATGGAAATTGAAGAATATGCTAGAGAAAGCCGAATTCGTTTCCGTAACGACAGCTCGAATTTTGAACGAAAATATACACGTAATAAAATTCGTCACGACATAATTCCAATTTTAAAAACCATATTCCCTGGTTTTATTGAAAACATAACTCAATCCACAGAATTGATTTGTAAGCAAGAAGATATTTACAACATTGTTATTTCCCAATATTCTAAACACATCGTTGAAAACAACAATAAAACAGAAGTTGAGTTAACACCATTTATCCATATTGAAAATAGCGAAGTTATTCTTTATGAACTTTTAAAACCTTTTCATTTCTCGCTGAGTCAAGTTAAAAATATAATTTTACAAGGAATTGAAAATAATGGATGTCGATTCGATACTTTTTCACACCAAGCAATAACGCATTCGGGCAAATTACTAATTAAAAACGCAGATTCCAATATTTTAAAAGACGAATATTTAATAGAGAACCTATTAGACTTTAATAATCTTCCCATTTTATTAAATATTGAAAACATATCTAAAAATGAAATTTCCGAATTGATTCCACAAAGTAAAAATCAAATTTTTGTGGATTATTCGAAGCTTGTTTTTCCATTAAAAATAAGGCATTGGAAAAAAGGCGACAGAATTTATCCATACGGTTTAAATGGTAGCAAAAAGATTCAGGATTTATTTAGCGATTTAAAATTGAATCTATTTCAAAAAAAAGAAGTTTGGATATTAGAATCCGACCAAAAAATTGTATGGGTAATAGGCATTAAACCAGATAAACATTTTTCGGTATCGACTAACACCGAACAAATACTGAAATTTACTGTTTACTAAAGCTTGAAACTTTTTAATAGTTTATTTAAAAGTAAAAAAACTATTTAGAGAGAAAAATAATTGTAATTTTGAAAAGAAATTTTAATCAATTAATCTATAATATTTATGCAAAAAAAGATTTTTATTAAAGGGTTTTTATTTAGTCTGATAATGATTTTTGGACTATTTTCAGTAAAATCTCAAATTTTAGAACCTGTTAAATGGAAATTTGAAACTAAAGTTACTTCCGATACCGAAGCCGAATTACTACTAACCGCAACCATTGACAAAACTTGGCATTTATATTCTCAAAACCTGCCTGAAGACGGTCCTGTTCCAACAAGTTTCAAGTTCAAAAAAAACAAAGACTACAAATTAGTTGGAAAAGTTATTGAGCCTAAAGGCAAAAAAGTGTTTGACAAGAACTTCGATATGGAAGTTACATTTTTTGCAACAAAAGCAGTTTTTTCTCAGAAAATTGAAATGCGTTCAAACAAAGCTTTTGAAATAAAAGGCGAGTTAGAGTTTATGTGTTGCGATGATTCGAGATGTTTACCACCATCGACAGTAGATTTTACATTTAAACTACCTGGTGCCAAAGGCGAAGTTACCGCAAATTTGGATAGTTTAGAAAACGATTCAACGAATAATGCATCCACAACTGATGCAATTAAAACTCCTTCAAGCGATTCAAAAGCGAATGTAATACCCAAAAATACAGCAGATAGCGACACATTATGGGGGTTTTTCATTTTGGCATTTGTATTTGGATTAGCTGCAATTTTAACACCTTGTGTTTTTCCGATGATACCAATGACCGTTACTTTTTTCATGAAAGCTGGGAAAAAAGGGAAATTCCAAGCTTTGCTTTATGGATTTTCGATTATTGCAATTTATGTGATTTTTGGTAGTGTTTTATCTATCGTCTTTGGCGAAGATTTTGGAAACTGGATAAGTACACACTGGATACCAAATCTTTTATTTTTTGCAATTTTCATCGTTTTTGCCGCTGCTTTTTTTGGATTTTTTGAATTAACAATGCCATCGTGGCTTATCAATAAAACCGTTGCAAACGAAGATAAAGGCGACTTTATTGGTCCAATTTTTATGGCACTCACATTGGTTTTAGTTTCATTTTCATGTACTGGCCCTATTGTTGGCACTATCGTAATTGAATCGGCAGGAGGTCAGGTGCTTAAACCAATAATCGGCATGCTTGGCTTTTCGCTGGCATTTGCACTGCCATTTACGCTGTTTGCATTGTTCCCAAGTTGGTTGCAAAAACTTCCAAAATCGGGTGGCTGGCTAAATACCGTTAAAGTTTTTCTAGGTTTTATTGAATTGGCTTTTGCATTAAAATTTTTAAATATTCCCGACCAAACATACCATTGGGGAATTTTAGACCGCGAAGTATATTTAAGTTTGTGGATTGTAATTTTCTTCTTATTGGGAGCATATTTGATTGGAAAAATCAGATTCCCTCACGATAGCGAAACAAAAAACATAAAAAGTTTTCCTAGATTAATGCTCGCAATTGCATCTTTTTCATTTGCCGTTTATATGATTCCTGGACTTTGGGGAGCTCCTTTAAAAACTCTTGCTGGTTGGTTGCCTCCAATGGAAACACAAGATTTTGAAATCAACCGTATTGTTCGTGAAAATAGTGGCGAAAAAACCATTAATCTTTGCGAAACTCCAAAATATGGCGAAAAGTTAAAATTACCTCATGGACTAAAAGGATACTTCGACCTTGAACAAGCTTATCTATGTTCAAAAGAGATGAAAAAACCAATTTTTATCGATTTTACTGGTCATGGCTGTACAAACTGTCGCCAAATGGAAAGCAATGTTTGGTCTGATCCACAAGTTTTGGATAAGCTACAAAACGAATTTATTTTAGTCGCTCTTTATGTGGATGACAAAGTGATACAGTTACCAAAAGAAGAATGGTACACAAATTCAAAAGGAAAAGAAATTAAAACCTTGGGTGGTAAAAATAGCGACATAATGGTTTCTAAATTTAATCAAAATGCTCAACCATATTACTTTATAGTAGATGAATCAGGAACTTCATTAACCGAGGCTCATGCGTTTGATTTGAATGTTCAACACTTTTTAGATTTCTTGGATAGAGGATTGAAGAGTTATAAGGAGAAGCAGAAATAGTAGTTGATTAGCTGATTTGTGATGATGTGATGATGTGATGATGTGATGATATGATAATGTGAGGATGTGAGGATGTGATGATGTGAG
>JBBQWB010000035.1:0-28578 GCA_038210985.1 Bacteroidales bacterium | reverse complement strand
ATATAAAAATTCTACGTTTTCAAAAATTTTGCTTTATGGACTTGGTGGATTAGTTACGATACTTAATATTGCCTTGTTTGTGAGCTTTTTTTAAACTCGTTGTCCGAAGTCTCCGACTTCGGACAACAATGTCCCTTCGTTGTTCGAAGTCCCCGAGTTCGAACTCCCCCTCTTCCTTGTTATAACTTGTTAATATATTCATTTTACTCTTAACTGTATTTTTATTGGGATTTTCTATCTTTGCAGATGCATTATATTTTTTGATTTATGCTATTTATGATCAACAATTTAGAGAAATGATACAATTTTTTAAATCTTCAGACCGGTTTATTGCGATAGAAATAGACCATCAAATTTTAAACAACGAACAGCTTCGTTTGGAATGGCTTTTTAATGGTGCTAAAATGCTGAAAATTAACTTTATAGAAGGATTTTTTATAGGTCCTCGTCGCGAAATGATTACTCCTTGGAGCACCAATGCTGTTGAAATTACTCAAAACATGGGGCTTAAGGGTATTGTTCGCATGGAGGAGTTTCATCAGGTTTCAGTCGAAGATACTGCTTACGATTCTATGCTTGAAGAATTGTACGATGGTTTAAATCAAGAAATTTTCCATATTAGTCGTAAGTCTGAAGACGTTATTTATATTGAAAATATTAATGCATACGGCAAATCCGAAGGACTGGCTTTAAGCGAAGAAGAAATTAATTATTTAGAAACTTTAAGTAAAAAGCTAAATCGTCTTTTGACGGATAGTGAAGTTTTTGGCTTTTCGCAAGTAAATTCCGAACATTGTCGCCACAAAATATTTAATGGGACTTTTATTATCGACGGAATTGAGCAAACAGAATCATTGTTTCAAATGATTAAAAAAACTTCTAAAACCAATCCCAATCGATTGGTATCGGCTTACACAGATAATGTTGCTTTTGTGGAAGGATCAAAAGCCGAACAGTTTTCACCTGTTTGTAAGGATAAATCAGATTTTTTTGAAACAAAATCCATAGATACAATTATTTCGCTGAAAGCTGAAACACATAATTTTCCAACTACCGTAGAGCCTTTTAATGGAGCTGCAACAGGTTCGGGCGGAGAAATTCGCGACCGAATGGCTGGTGGTACAGGAAGCATACCAATGGCAGGAACTGCCGTTTATATGACTTCATACCCTCGTTTAGAAAGTGATAGAAGTTGGGAAGAAAACATTCCCGAACGCCCTTGGTTGTATCAAAGTCCCAAAGATATTTTGATAAAGGCATCCAATGGAGCAAGTGATTTTGGAAATAAATTTGGACAACCGCTTATTTGTGGGAGTTTGTTAACGTTTGAATATGCCGAATCGGAACGTAAATTTGGTTTTGACAAGGTAATTATGCAAGCTGGTGGAATTGGTCATGCACGAAAAGAGTATGCATTTAAAAAGGAGCCTCAAAAGGATAATGATATTGTGGTTATTGGTGGCGATAATTATCGAATTGGAATGGGCGGAGGTGCTGTTTCATCGGTTGCTACTGGCGAATTTGCAAATAAAATTGAGCTCAATGCCGTGCAACGTTCAAATCCCGAAATGCAAAAGCGAACGTATAATGTTATTCGTGCTTTAGCCGAAATGGATAATAATCCGGTAATTTCAATTCACGATCATGGTGCAGGTGGACATCTAAACTGTTTATCGGAATTAGTGGAAACCATTGGTGGTGAAATTGATATAAATAAACTTCCAGTTGGAGATCCAACGCTTTCGATGAAAGAAATTGTAGGAAACGAATCCCAAGAACGAATGGGATTGTTGATTGATAAAAAAGATGAAGATTTTATACGGAAAATTTCCGAACGTGAGCGAGCTCCTTTTTATGTGGTTGGAAAAACCACTGGGGATAAAAAATTTACATTCAAAAATTTGAAAGAAGGAGTAAATCCAATTGATTTATATTTGTCTGATTTTTTTGGAAATCCTCCTAAAACGATAATGAATGATAAAAATATTGTTTCTAATTATTCCGAAATTACCTACGATGTTTCAAAACTTAGAGAATATATAGAAAATGTTTTAAAACTTGAAGCAGTAGCTTGCAAAGATTGGTTGACAAACAAAGTGGATCGTTCGGTAACTGGAAAAGTTGCACGTCAGCAATGTGTTGGGATGATTCAGTTGCCGCTCAGCAATTTGGGAGTAGTTGCCATCGATTATCGAGGCGAAAAAGGAATTGCGACTTCCATCGGACATGCTCCAGTTGCTGCTTTAGCCAATGCCCAAGCAGGTTCTAAATTAGCCATTGCCGAAGCCTTAACAAATATTGTTTGGGCTCCAATCGAACAACAAATAAGTGGCATTTCGTTGAGTGCAAACTGGATGTGGCCATGTAAAAATGAAGGCGAGGATGCTCGCTTGTATCAAGCGGTGAAAGCAGTAAGTGATTTTGCTTGCGATTTGGGAATAAATATTCCAACAGGTAAAGATTCGCTTTCCATGACCCAAAAATATCCTGATGGGACTAAGGTTCTTTCACCAGGAACGGTTATAATTTCTGCAGTAGGAGAAGTTTCGGGTATCCGAAAAGTTATTACACCTGCTCTCGAAGATGTCATTGGTAGTGAATTAGTGTACATCGATTTTTGCAAAAGCCCATTCCATTTGGGTGGTAGTTCGTTTGCACAAACTATTAATTCAATTGGAAGTGAAGTTCCTGAAATTAAGGATAACTCCTATTTTAAAATGGTTTTTAATACCATACAAACCTTGATTGAAAAGGAATTGATTTTAGCGGGTCACGATATTTCGGCTGGTGGATTAATTACCGCTCTTTTAGAAATGATGTTCCCACATAATTATATTGGATTAGATATTAATTTGGATGTTTTTGCCGAATTGGATATTGTAAAACTATTATTTAGCGAAAAACCATCGGTTTTAATCCAGATTAACAACAGTCAAGCAAAAGAAATTTTGAATAATTCGGGTGTAATTTTTCATACAATTGGCAAGATTTCTAAAAAGAATAAGCTGAATATCAAACATAATTCTAATGATTACGTATTTGATTTATTTGAAATGCGCGACAATTGGTGCGAAACATCTTATTTAATGGATGTTTTTCAAAGTGGCGAAACGCAGGCACAAGCCAGATATGATAATTACAAAAATCAAGAATTAATATTCAGATATCCAGAAAATTTTGCTGGAACATTAAAGAGTATTGGACTTGATGCCGACCGAAAAAACAAATCGGGGATAAAGGCTGCAATAATCCGTGAAAAAGGTTGTAATTGCGATCGTGAAACTGCTTATGCATTATGGTTGGCTGGTTTTGATGTGAAAGATATTCACATGACAGATTTAATTTCGGGAGATGAGACATTGGAAGATGTAAATATGATAGTTTTTGTTGGTGGATTTTCAAACTCGGATGTATTAGGTTCTGCCAAAGGCTGGGCAGGTGCATTTTTGTATAATGACAAAGCAAAAGTAGCACTGGATCTTTTTTATAAACGCGACGACACCATGAGCATGGGTATTTGCAACGGTTGTCAGCTAATGGTTGAATTGGGTTTGATTTATCCTCAACAAACAGTTCGACCTAAAATGGCTCATAACAACTCTCATAAATTTGAGTCGGGTTTTGTTACCTTAGATATTTTACCGTCCAAATCGATTATGTTTTCGAGTTTGGCAGGTTCTAGGCTTGGAGTTTGGGTTTCGCATGGCGAAGGTAAGTTTGTTTTGCCATACTCCGAAAGTGAATACAATATTCCAGCAAAATACAGCTACAGCGGTTATCCTGCAAATCCAAATGGATCGCCATTTAATACGGCTGCCATTTGTTCACTGGACGGACGCCATTTAGCCATAATGCCTCATCCCGAAAGAGCAATTTTTCCATGGCAATGGGCTTATAGCGAACAAAAACACCGAAAAGATGAGGTTACTCCTTGGATTGAAGCATTTGTGAATGCGAAAAAATGGATAGAAAAAATTAAAAAATAAATTTTGACATTTGTTGATTACATTATTGCACTTTTATACATTGTCGGCTTAACTTTTTTGTTGACTTATTTGCCATTTTTTCGCATAAAGTTTGCAAAACGTAGTTTGCTTATTTCGTTTTGGATGCTAAAAGTATTTGCCACCATCGCTTTCTTTTTAATCTATTCATTTTACGAGCCATATAAAAATGGAAATGATTCCTTGGTTTATTATAAGGACGGGGGTGCTCTTTTTCAATTAGCTAAAACAAATCAAAGTAGTTTTTTGCGATTAATGACTGGTGTGAATATTAATACGGAAGATGAAAATTATACAAAATCTATGAATTATTGGAATCGTCCATACGATTCGGTAGTTCCAAATGATAACAGAACCATTATTAGGATAAATGCAATCCTTCACTTTGTAAGTTTTAATAATTATTTGGTCCATCTTATTTTGATGTCATTCTTTTCTTTCATTGGACTAATGGCTCTGTATAAGTCAGTTTTATTGTGCTGTTTTGAACATCGTTGGAAAGCAGTTTTGCCCATATTTATCATCCCAAGTACCTTGTTTTGGTCATCCGGAAATATTAAGGAACCAATACTGGTTTTTGCTTTAGGATTAAGTTTGTTTTTCTATTTTAAAATTCTGAATAAATGTTTTGCTGAAAATAAAGGATTGAATTTTACAGAATTAAATCCAAAACAATCTTTTTTGCAAAAAATGAATTCATTAAATATTTTTACATTAGTGTTTTTTGTGATTTCAATGCTCTTGCTTTTCAGTATTAAAAGCTATGTATTTATGTTGTTAATTCCAATTCTTTTTGCTCATTTTTTATATCTGAGATTTAAAAAATTCGGGGCATTGGTTTATTACATTGCAGGTTTTGGAATATGGATAAGTTTAGGTTTATTGTTGGCTTACATCAGACCTTCCTATTCATTTGTTTATCTGATTTATGAGAAAAATATCAATTTTATTACCATGTTAGATGAGTATGGTTCAGGTAGTACTTTTACCATTCCTGTTCTGCAAAATTCATTTTGGAGTATTGTTTCACATTCGCCCGAAGGCTTGCTTAATGCATTAACTCGTCCTTTGATTTGGGAGTCCGAAATTTGGACAAAACAATTGGCTGCAATCGAAAATATTGTGCTTTTAATTGCTGCATTGTTTTTCTTATTCTCTATAAAATGGAAACTTATTAAGGATAATAATTTCTTTTGGTTCTGTATGTTTTTAGCTGTTTCATTACTGATTTTATCTGGCTTAGTTACACCAAATATGGGTGCTTTAGTTCGTTATAAAAGCCCAGCTTTGCCATTTTTATTTTTGGCATTAACATTACATTCCAATCGAATGGTTTTTGTGGAAAATAAATTGATAAATATTTTTGGTTTGAAAAAGTGAACTCAAGGAAATTGTCACACAGTTCGCCGTGGCGAAAAGTTCGCTATGCGAAGGCACAGTGTTTCACAGTGTATATTTGTCATGCATCCGCCAGTGGTCGGAGGAACGTAGTGTAGCGTTAGCATCTGTAACGGTTACAGATGCCTAACTACGTGTGGGAATGACAAATCGCTGGGGTAAACGACAGTTTTTTTACCGCAAAGCACTTATATTTGTCATGCATCCGCCAGTGGTCGGAGGAACGTAGTGTAGCGTTGGCATCTGTAATGGTTACAGATTCATCACTTCGTATCGGAATGATAAATCGCAAAGGTAAACGATAATTTTGAGTTAAAATTTGCGTTAAAACCCTCATAAATCTCTAAAAAATTGTATTTTCGTAAATTAATTCAAAAACTACTATAAAAATGGATTCACCTATATTGGAATTGGTATATCAGGTAATGGATGAAATGAACGAACAATTTGCTGGCGAAAAAACAATGATAAAGTCCGAAGACACTTTGTTATATGGAAAAAACTCCTCGATTGACTCGTTGGAATTGATAAATTTAATTGTCCTAACCGAACAAATGTTTGAGGATAAATTTAATACACATTTGGTTTTGGCAGATGAAAGAGCTTTGCAAATGCGGAACAACCCATTTGAAAACGTGCGCAGTTTTGTAAATTATATAGAGATGTTATGCGACGAAAAACGAATAAGTTATAACCTATAATGCATAAAACAATTTTAATTGCTGGAGCATCGGGCAACATTGGCTCATATTTGATGAATTTTTTGTCAAATAAGGGTTTTATTGTCTATGGAATTGGTCGAAAGCAATTGAGGTTTGAAAATTCAAATTGTCATTACACTTCGTTGGATATTGAGAACGAAGAAAAAGTTCAGTCTTATTTTAGTCAGTTTCGGAAAAACAAAATCGCAATCGATTATTACATTCATTGCATTGGTAAGAATATTTCTGTTCCCGTTGGCTTATTGTCAAAAGGTCGGATTGAGGAAATGTTTTCAAGCGAAATAGCTTCATCCATGATGTTTATAAAAGAAGTTTTAGCATTGATGATGGTAAATAAAGACGGTTTATTGCTTAATTTTAGCAGTATTGTTGTTTCCTCGGCAAATCAAGGAAGTAGTTTATATGGAATGGGTAAAGTTGCTATGGAGCAGTTCTTTAAAGTAATATCGAAAGAATATGAACGATTTGGAATAAAAACATGTTCAATTCGGGTCCCGATTATTGAAGATACGGAAATGGCGAAACGCTTGTTGCCAAATGTTCGAGAAGAATTACAAAACCAAAATAACTTAAATAAACCAGTTTTTTTAAACGACTTAGCTTTGTCAATTCATCAATTAGTAAATGGAAATCGATTATTTACAAGCGGGGAGGTAATCGAATTATGATAAATGTGCATACCATAAAGCTTGGAAAAGCAAAATCTAACTGCTACATTTTGTCGAATAAAATTGGAGAAGCATTAATTGTGTATGCTGGCGATAGTGCCAATCAAATTATCGATTTTATTCTTTCAAATAATTTTAAACCATTGCATACCACAACCCATACGGCAGGGCATTGCTGCATCCTAATTGATAATTTTTTTTTTACTGGAGATATTTTGTTTAGAGGAAAACTAGATAAAACAATAAATAAAAACTTGGTGCAGCAAAAATATAGGGATGCATTAAAACAAATATTAGATTTACCATGCGAAACAATAATTTATTCTGGACATGGACAAAATACAAGCGTGGAAGAGGAGTTAAAATCGAATCAAGAATTAAAAGAATTATTTGAAAATGAATGCATATATTAAACGAATAGTTTATAATTTGCCAAAAAAATTGGTAACAAACGAGGATTTAGTAGCCGAAAATCCGATGTGGGATTTAACTACAATTGCCAAAAAAACAGGAGTAGATCAGCGTTATATTGCCGATGAGGACGAAACTGCATTAGATATTTCAATTGGTGCATGCAAGGAGTTTTTTAAACTAAGTGGAGTAGAGCCAAGCGAAATTGATGCAATTATTTTTTGCACACAAACGCCTGATTATGTGATGCCTCCAAATTCATCTTTAATTCATCGCCATTTTGATTTTCGCAAAGATGTAATGGCTTTTGATATTAATTTGGCTTGCTCGGGTTACATATATGCATTAACTATTGCAAAATCGCTCATAGTTTCTTACGTTGTTCGAAATGTTTTATTGATTACTGCCGATACCTATTCAAAACTAATTCATCGCCGCGATCGTTCTACGCGTACTCTTTTTGGCGATGCAGCTTCTGTTTCTCATATTGTTGCTTGTTCAGATAATAATGGAATTCTTGCTCAAAGTTTGGGTTCGGAAGGAAAATATTTCAAAAAATTTTATGTGCCTGCTGGTGGATTCAAATTTCCAAAATCTGAATCTACTTCTAAAACAGATATTGATAACGGTGGCAATATGCGTTCGGAAGAAAATATTGTAATGGATGGAATGGGAATTTGGAATTTTATTCGGTCGAAAATCCCTGAACATATTTTAAATTTTTTAGACGAAAATAAACTAAACCTTCGCGATATCGATTTGTTTGTTTTTCATCAAGCTAGTGCTCTTACCCTCGACTCTCTCCAAAAATCCTTAAAAATACCAGACGAAAAAATGTTCCGCAATATTCGAAAATACGGAAATACCGTTTCAACTTCTATTCCAATTGCTTTAGCCGAAGCTATCGAGCAAGGATACATAAATAAAGGAAATTTGGTTTTGTTGTCGGGTTTTGGTGTAGGTTTGTCATATGGTTCAATTTTAATGCGTTATTAATGTCAAATAATTCTTTAAATATAGTTGTGGATAGCTCAACCGAGAGGTTGGTGTATATTTTTGATTTTATGTTTAAGGAAGTTTTAAACATTCCATTTGTTATTATTGAAAAACAAAATTTTAAAGATGACGAATTGCCTAATTTAATTCATTACGGAACCCAAAAACCTAAGAATGGATTGTGGTTTAAGTCATACTCTTTGCTGTTTGAAGAGGATGTTCGAGAAATTAAGTTTGAAAAGGCTGAATATTTAGAATTCAAATATCCTTTTGCAATTGGCGATGATGGCGTTATTTCTTTCGACCCATTTGCACTAGGCTTTTATTTTTTATCTCAATACGAAGAGTTTAAGCCAGATATTAACCTTGATCAGCATGGTAGATTTTCGGTTTCAAAATCTAAAATAGCTAAATATGTGGAGCTTCCAATGGTCGAAATAGCTGCACTGATAGTTAAAAAAGAGTTGGAAAACAATGGGTTTATTTTACCTGCAAAAATCAATAAATTTTCATTCCAACCAACGTTTGATATTGATATTGCCTTTGCTCATATAGCAAAAACATTGAAACGTAATCTGCTTGGAAGTGCTAAGTTGCTAGTAACTGGAGAGTTTTCTCAAATTTCGAGCAGATTAAAAGTATGGACACATCACCAAAAAGATTGTTACGATGTGTTTGATGTGATTTTAGATTCGCTTTCTGAAAATAATTTAAAAGCTATATTTTTTGCATTAGTAGCAAAAAACACTCGTTATGATAACAATAATAGTCCAAAATCAAAACAATATATAGAATTGTTGTCCAAACTTGCTGTAAATCATTTGGTCGAACTTCATTCTTCTTATTTTGTTACTGAAAATATCGAATCTTTTGAAAACGAAAAAACATGTTTGGAAAGTATTTTACAACATTCCATACATTCAAATCGTCAACATTTTTTACGCTATCGATTGCCTAATTATTGGCATACATTAATTTCGCATGGTATTACCGATGATTATTCTGTTGGATATACCGATAGATGGGGTTATCGATCGGGCACTTCGTTATCTCATAAGGCTTTTGACTTAAATGCAAATAAAATTCTTAATTTAAATCTTCATCCATTCGTTTTTATGGATACTGCTCTCAAAAAAATGTATAAGGATGATGTGGTTTTGATTACAGATAAAATGATTCAAATAATTGATGAATCCAGACAAAATGGTTTTCCGCTAATTGGTGTTTGGCATAATTATGCAATGCCTGCCGATAGTTTGTTTCTCGATAGTTTTACGAATGTTATGTATCAAATAAACAAATGATAAATCACGTAAAAAACAAATACATTAATCAAACTAAATGGAACGATTGTATCTTCGATTCCATTAATTTTAGAGTATTTGCTCATTCGTGGTATTTGGATATTATTTGCGAAGATTGGGATGCTCTTATTTTAAACGATTACGAAGCGGTTATGCCTTTGCCTTATCGTGTTAAAAATTCGCACAAATACATTTTTCCACCCTATTTTGCACCACAATTAGGGGTGTTTTCAAAGATGCCTATCAACGAAGAGCTAATGCTTCAGTTTATAAATGCTATTCCTGTCGATTTTAGTTTTGCCGAAGTTCGTTTAAATACTCAAAATCAAGTTCCTAAGGAATTTGAAGCAGAAGTAAATCGAACATATTTGCTAACCTTGATAGAACCATATGTGCAACTGTATTCAAAATTCTCTCAAAATACAAAACGCAATATTAAAAAAGCCGAAAAAGAAGGCTTAACCATCCTTGATAATGGCTCCATTTCGGAACTTATAAAGTTGTTTAGAAACAATAAAATTGCCTCAAAATCAACGTTTAAAAAAGATGATTACAAACGTTTAGAAAAATTGATGTATGTTTATTCATCCATGCATTTTGGTGAATTAATAATGGTTTATGATAAGCAAAACACATTACAAGCAGGAGCATTTTTTATTGTAGAACTTTCGCAGGCATATTTTATGTTTTCGGGCAGAGGAGGACAGTCGGATAATAATGGTGCTTTGCCATTTTTAATAAATGAATTTATTAAACGTCATTCGGGTAAAAATATAGTGTTGGATTTTTGTGGTTCAAATTCAGAGTCTTTGGCCAGATTTTATCATGGATTTGGCTCTAAACCAGTTAATTATCAAATATTACGTGTTTTCCCAGGAAATAAGTTTTTCAGGAAGTTATTTTTTAATATGTATAAATGGTTAAAAAGTAAGTTCTAAAAGTTAAAATGAATTCATATTTTGTTACTTTTGAATATAATTAAATAAAATCGGCTATGGTAAAAAATTTGGGTTTAAATAATACACTATTAAATTCTTTTATTTCCGAAATTAGATGTACTGAAATGCAAGGCGACAGAATGCGTTTTCGCCGAAATATGGAAAGAGTGGGGGAGATATTTGCATACGAAATTAGTAAAACACTTCCATACAAAACAATTGAGGTAACAACTCCACTTGGTCAGGCAGAAGTTTCGGTAATTTCCGAGCAACCTGTTTTGGGAACTATACTAAGAGCTGGATTGCCACTTCATCAAGGTTTTTTAAATTTTTTTGATAGAGCCGATAACGCATTTATTTCAGCTTTCCGTCGTCATTATACCGATGGAAGTTTTGAAATCAAAATCGACTATTTATCTAGCCCATCACTTGAAGATAGAATATTTGTTTTAATCGACCCTATGCTTGCTACTGGGCAATCCATGGTGCTTACATTAAAAGAAATTATAGCAAATAATGGTAAACCTAAACACGTACATATTGCATGTGCAATAGCAAGCTCAGAAGGGGTTGAATATGTGAAACGATACATGAGAGGAATACCTTACACATTATGGACTGCTGCCATCGACGATGAACTTACAGCTCAAGCATATATAGTTCCAGGTTTAGGCGACGCAGGCGATTTAGCTTATGGCTCAAAATCGACAGATTAATTAATTTAGCTACTAAATTGTGAAACAAGTATTAATTGAAAATATTTTAATTGCATTGCAATCTATCCGTAGTCACATGACTCGGACGGTTTTAACAATTTTAATAATCGCTTTTGGTATTACAGCTCTTGTTGGTATTTTAACAGCATTGGATGCAATTCAAAACTCAATTCAATCAAATTTTTCATTTATGGGAGCCAACACGTTTACAATTCGTAACCGCGAAATGGGCGGAATGGGCGGTGGACAGCGTGATCGAGTGGAAATGAAGGAGATATCCTTTAACGAGGCATTGCAATTTAAAAAACGATTGGATTTTCCGGCTACTGTTTCGTTAAGTTACTTTGCAACAAACACTGCAACTGTTAAATTTTTGTCCCAAAAGACAAATCCAAATATTGGTGTTTTGGGTGTGGACGAAAATTACATGACCAATTCTGGTAATACCATCGATATGGGTCGTGGAATTACTCAAGATGAAGCTTACGGCGGGGCTTATGTAGTAATGATTGGTAAAGATGTCGCTAAAAATATTTTTAAGCAAAATGAAACACCAATTGATAAGGAAATTTTAATAGGCTCAATACGCTATCGAATAGTTGGTGTTTTGGCATCAAAAGGTTCGAGTTTTGGCTTTTCGGGCGATAAAAATTGTTTTATTCCTATAAATAATGCTCGCCATAATTTTCCAAAATCAAACTTGTCGTTTAATATTAGCGTTATGGTTAACGATGCATCTATGCTCGAAAAATGTATTCAGGAAGCTACAGGCTTATTTCGAGTAATTCGTCGTTTGCAGGTTTATGAAAAGGATAATTTTATGATTGTGAAAAGCGATAATTTATCCAACATGCTTTCCGAACAATTACAGTTTGTTGCTCTTGCCGCTTCTTTTATTGGATTAATAACACTTTTGGGAGCAGCAATTGGATTAATGAATATTATGTTGGTTTCGGTTTCCGAACGTACCCGCGAAATTGGTACTCGTAAAGCAATTGGAGCCACAAGTCAAACTATTAAAATCCAATTTCTTGTCGAATCCATCGTTATTGGTCAAATTGGTGGTGTAGTTGGAATTATTTTTGGAATTATAGTCGGAAATTTAGTCTCTTTATTTATTGGTACAACATTTATTATTCCTTGGGCATGGATAATTTTAGGTGTCGTATTATGTTTGATTGTTGGAGTAGCCTCTGGATACTACCCTGCTTCCAAAGCCGCTAAACTAGACCCAATCGAAGCCCTAAGATACGAGTAAAATTCGTAATTCGTAATTGACTAATTCGTAATTAAAAAACTCTCACCAAACCATCGGAACTTGTCGGTCTATTCTAAATGCATTCTTAGAAACTCGGATACAAGGTGGACACTGGAAGCGTTTATATTCATTTACCTTTATTAAATGCAATATTCTTTCCACTATTTTTTGGTCAAAACCCATGGCTATAATTTCTTCTTTGGCCTTAAACTCTTCCAAATGAGCATACACAATTTTATCTAATGCATCATAATCGGGGAGAGAGTCGGAATCTTTTTGGTCTGGTCGTAGCTCGGCTGAGGGAGCTTTTTTGATAGAGCTATTTGGAATAATTTCCGACTTTTGGTTAATCCATTTTGCTAATTCGTACACTTCATTTTTGTATAAATCACCAATGATAGATAATCCACCACACAAATCGCCATACATTGTTCCATATCCAACAGCAGCTTCGCTTTTGTTCGAAGTATTTATCAGCAAATGTCCATGTTTGTTCGAATATGACATTAGAATTACAGCTCTTAATCGAGCTTGAAGATTTTCTTCCGTTAAGTCAAAATCTTTTCCTTGAAAAATTGGAGTTAGGGAATTCATCATGGTTTCGTACCCAGGTTTAATTGGCACAATGTCGTATGTTATACCAATGTTTTCGGCTAAATTTTTTGCATCTTCAACCGAGTGATCCGATGAAAACATCGACGGCATCAAAATTCCGTGGACATTTTTTGCTCCAATTGCGTCAGTCATTAAAACTGCCACCAAAGCCGAATCAATTCCTCCCGATAAACCAATAACAGCTTTTGTTTTATTGTTTTGTTCAAAATAAGCTCGAATGCCAGTTTTAATTGCATTAAAAATTAATTTGGCTTTTGAATATTCTTTTAATTTAATTTGGTTTGTAAAAATAGTATCAGTTTCAACAAAAGCGACTTCTTCATTAAATAAAGAAAATTCTATACAAATTTGCCCTTTGTTGTTTGCTAGAATCGAGCCGCCATCAAATACTTGATGAACATGTGCTCCAACTTGATTGCTAAATATTACTTTAGAATTCGTCTTTTTTGCAAAATTGCGAATAAGTTGATGTCTTTCGTTTCGTATGTTGAAATCAAATGGTGTAATATCACTACACAAAACAAACTCAGATAGATTATTTGCCACGGAGCTTTCGCCCATTTTTAAATCATCTAAAAATGCCAATGAAAAACATGATTTTTCGAGAAAAAATGTTGGAAGGTTCGTGTTTTTTTTGTGGTCGATAATAAAGGAAGAATATTCGGAACTAGCAAGTTCCAAAATATTTTGTTTTGGAAAAACAGTTTCCAGCTTTCCCCCCTTAAATAACAGAAAAGCATTCAGGAATTTATCTTCTTCGGGATAATATGAACCAATAACAATGCTTATTTCGTTCGATAGTTTGGCAATGCTATTAAAACTATCTAAAAGTTTAGTTTTAAAATTTGAATATTTAGCTAAAGTTCCCACATAGCCTCCTGTAATTGATAACTCAGGAAAAAAAATCAATTTAGCATTTGACGAAATAGATTTAGTAATGATGGAACAAATCTTTTTGGTGTTTTCCGAAATATCAAATTTTTTAAAAGACGCTTGTACAATGGCAATTTTCATAGAAGGTAATTTTAAGGTCTGAAACAAATAGAAGGATTATCAAGCATGCTCGATAATCCTTCTATAAAACTATTTTCTTATTAAATTAGAATGATATTCCAATCATTAATTCAATTGATTTATTTAAAGCGTTTTCTTTAATTGAAGTATATCTTGCATTTGTGCCTGTAAGTACATCGGTAAAACCATTATAAAATACAATACCTGCATAAGCTTTTGTGTTTCCACTTATGGTGTATTCGGCACCACCGCCAATGACAATTGACTCTTTAAAAAGAGAAACATCTTTATTGATATTTATTTTACTTTTACTAAGATCATCGGCCGGAGTTGCTAGGTCGTATGTATCATCCGCATAAGCCTTCACTCTAATTGAATTGTCAATTCCAAATAAGCCAAAGTATGTCATTCGTCCAAATTGAGCAGTTTTAAGTTTAAATGCAACAGGAAGACTTACGTAGTTTATGTTGTATTTGCGTTGAATACCAACAAGCTCAGAAGTTCCATTGATTTCAACCTTATCATCGTAGCGTAATTTTCCACCAGTGTTTTTAAATTGTAAACCTAAATTTAAAAAATAGTGACCAGAACCTCCAATAGCAAAATCGCCAATTAGACCATAAGTGTATTTAAGTATGGCTCCATCGCTTTTATAATCTTTGGAATTTGGCTGCAAGAAATCAATAGAAGGTGCAAACTTTAAGCTTAAAATAAAACTTTTTTTAGCGTCGTCTTGTGAAAACAAGGAGCCTGCAAAAATAAATATAAAACTAATAATTGCAATTAATCTTTTCATATGGTTTAGTTTTGGTGTTACAATTTATTAAATGTTTCAAATGCAAAGATACTTTTTTCTTTTATAAATAGAATAGCTATACTTAATTTAATTGCTAATTCTTAAAAAAGCTTTAAGTCTGTTCTAAAAACAATCAATGAATGTATAATGTTTGAAAAAAAATAGGTAGGTTTGTAAAATATTGTATTACTAACCATAAAATCAAGTCGTAAACTATGAATAAAAGAGTTGGACTTATCATTTTGACAGTTATTTTATCTGCTATATTTCTAAATTCATGTAATTCGTGCAATAGGGATAAGGATAAAAAACATTCTATAAAAAAATCACAGCTAAAAGAAATTCAAGAACAAATTAAAATATCTGTGGAAAGGTATGAGCAGGATTTATTTAAAATTCGAAAAGAGAATTTTGAAGAGGATTTGTTGGTGGTTCAAAAAAAATATCCATTTTTTTTAGAGGGCGACTTAAAAGATGTTCGAAATCAAAAGCAGTTGTGGGATTATATTAACGATCCATTGATTAAAGAAGTGTATCTGCAAACTCAAAAAGTATTTCCTGATTTGAATGAACTAACTAAAAATTTGCACGAATCAATGTCGTATTATAAAACGTATTTCCCAAACGAAAATATACCACGCATATGTACTTATGTGTCGGGTTTTGATTACGAACTTCCAATTAAATACATGGATTCGTTGCTAATTGTTGCGATGGATATGTATTTGGGAACAAATAGTAAGTATTACGATCAGTTGGGAATCCCAAAATATGTTTCTTTTCATTACAATCCTGAATTTATTGTACCCGATTGTTTTAAGGAAATTGCTTATCGCCATTTACCTAATCCTAAAACACGAATAACCTTATTGGATTATATGATTTTTGAAGGTAAAAAGCTGTATTTTACCGAGTGCATGATGCCCGATGTTCCCGATAGCTTAATTATTGGGTATCCTAAATCAAAAATCGAATGGGCTCAAGCTAATGAAGGAAATATTTGGGCATACTTAATCGAAAATAATCTTCTTTATTCGAAAGATAACAAGGCTATCGTTAAATTTATTAATGATGCACCATTTACTTCCGTTTTTGCCAAAGAGTCGCCTGGAAGGATAGGAATGTGGGTAGGCTGGCAAATTGTTCGTTCGTATATGAGTGCAAATGATGTTTTATTGCCCGACATGATGAAAGATGGAGACTTTAGAGCAATACTTGAAAAATCGAAATATAAGCCAAAAAAAAGTAAATCTTAATATATGCTGGTAAAGACATATGGTTGTGCAATATATGGAATTAATGCAATTCCTATTACGGTGGAAGTAAGCATTGAAAAAGGAATTAATTTTCACTTGGTTGGATTGCCCGATAGTGCGGTAAAAGAGAGTCAACAGCGCATTGATTCGGCCCTGAAATACAACGATTATAAAATACCAGGTAAAAAGATTGTGATTAATATGGCTCCTGCGGATATTAAAAAGGAAGGTTCGTCCTACGATTTAACTATTGCAGTTGGTATTTTAGCTGCTTCGGGACAAATAAAATCGGAGGGGATTGAAGACTTTGTGATTATGGGAGAGCTTTCGCTAGATGGAAGTTTGCAACCAATAAAAGGAGTTTTGCCAATTGCAATTGAAGCTCGCGATAAAGGTTTTAAGGGATTAATTGTTCCATCTCAAAATGCAAAAGAAGCAGCCATAGTAAGCGATTTGGAAGTTTATGGAATTGATTCAATAAAGCAAGTTATTGATTATTTTAATGGCGATGTTAAATTAGAACGAACCATTGTAGATATTGAAGCTGAATTTGCTGCGGGTATTTCGGAATATGAATTCGATTTTTCGGACGTAAAAGGTCAAGAAAATATTAAAAGATCGCTTGAAATTGCTGCTTCAGGTGGACACAACGTAATTTTAATCGGTCCTCCAGGCTCGGGTAAAACAATGTTAGCAAAGCGACTTCCTTCCATTTTGCCTCCTTTAACAATCCATGAGTCGCTCGAAACAACCAAAATTCATTCGGTAGCTGGTAAACTTTTGAGAGCTAACTCTTTAATTTCTGTTCGCCCATTTCGCTCTCCACATCATACTATTTCGGATGTTGCTTTGGTTGGTGGTGGCTCAAATCCACAACCTGGCGAAATTTCATTGTCGCATAATGGCGTATTGTTTTTAGACGAATTGCCAGAGTTTAAACGCCAAGTTTTAGAAGTATTGCGTCAACCTCTTGAGGACAGAAAAGTAACAATTGCTCGTTCAAAACAAACGGTTGAATATCCCGCTTCTTTTATGTTTGTTGCAGCCATGAATCCTTGTCCCTGCGGATATTATAATCACCCAGATACCGATTGTACGTGTTTGCCAGGAGTAGTTCAAAAATATTTAAATAAAATATCTGGTCCGTTAATGGATCGCATCGATATTCACGTGGAGGTTATTCCGGTTAATTTTAACGAACTTTCGAGTAAAATAAGTGGCGAAAAAAGCTTTACTGTTCGTGAACGTGTTGTCAAAGCTCGTAAAATTCAAGAGGAACGATTTAAAAACCAAAAGGGAGTTTACAATAATGCTCAAATGACAACAAAAATGTTGCGAGAACATTGTCAAATTTCGGAATCGGGAATAATGTTGTTGAAAAATGCAATGGAAAAACTTGGCTTATCTGCTCGTGCTTACGACCGTATTTTAAAAGTTGCACGTACCATTGCCGACCTTGATAATTCGGTGGATATCGATAATGGTCATCTGTCCGAAGCAATTCACTACCGCAGTTTGGACAGAGATAATTGGGGAAAGTAGGATGTGCAATTGTAATCCTTTTTTTCTTCTGACATTCGACAATGCGGAATTGGAAACATACAGCGTTCCAACACTTGATAGGTTGTAAAAAACTAGAGCAGCGTATGTTGGTTGTTTCTTATAATTTACAAGACTATCTAAAACTCAACAATCAGTTTTGCATTAAGCTGTCGTGGAGTTAAATAGTTTGGAACTGGAAGTCGATTGTTGTAAATATCCGTTACCCAAATATAAGATATGGTATTGCTGATTTGCAATAAATTGAATATTTCTAAGCTGATCCACGATGATTTTATGTTTTTCCAAAAACCTTTGCGTTCAGAAATTCCAGATTCGGTTAGTAATTGAGCCGAAAAACCGATGTCAACTCTACGATAAGGAGGCATGCGATAGGTGTGGGTGTATTTTGGTTTGCCAGGAGCTCCAAATGGTAAGCCAGTTCCAAATGCTAGGTTTAAATGCATTTTAAACATTGGATTGTTTGGAATATAATCTTGAAAAAATAAATTCACACTCACTCTTTGGTCGGTTGGTCGTGGAATAAAACCTGGATATGAAATAGAAGTATCTGTTGGAATATTTGTTACGGATGGTTTGATGACTTTTCCCAAGGCATCAAAATAGGTGTATTTTATATCATCTAAAATATCTTCCTTGGTTTGCATTATAGATATGGTTAGCCACGAGTCTATTCCGGGCACAAATTCGCCAATAAGTTTCATGTCAAATCCTGTTGCATATCCTTTGGCATTATTTTTTGCATAATATCTAATTCTTACGTTATCAATTTCGTATGGAATTAAGTTATTCAAGTACTTATAATAAATTTCGGAGGTAAATTTAAAAGGACGATCCCATAAATTAAAAAATGAATCATATCCTAACACAAAATGATAGGAAGTTTGCGACTTAACGTTGGTATTTATGTTTCCATCTATATTACGCAACTCGCGGTAAAAAGGAGGTTGTTCATAAATTCCTGTCGAAAAACGGAACGATTTATTTTTGAATCGAGAAGGTCTATAAAATAATGTAGCTCTTGGACTTGCTAAAAATTGATGATTCACGCTCCAATATTGAAACCGAACTCCATAAACTAAAATTAATCGATTGCTATCTCCATCTATTTTCCATGTATCTTGAATATAGCTGGTTAAACGAGATGAGTTTAAGATATTCTGACTTTCATAAAAGCTGGTCATTTCCAAGTTTCTAAAGGGAGATAATAATTGTGTTGAATCTCCAGGTGTATCTGGATTATGTGGGCTTACATATCCAGCCGAATCGGTCATTTTCCATTCGTTCAACTTGTCGTCAATATGCTCAAACTGATATTTTGTTCCCCAAGTAATTCGGTGATTTGCATATTTGTGTTCACCTTTAATTTCGGTATTTGCTACGGTTGCTTTTAATCTGTTTCGAGCATGTTCTAAAAAGGTTCCGACTCCACGGTTAAAACTAGAATCGCCAAAACTTTCTTTTCCAAAATCAGTTTCTAAATCATCCAGCCAATATTGTCCTTGAATATCATAGGTTTCCGATTCATCGCTTTTAAACATCGAAATAATGAATTTATATTTTGATTTTTCATTTGGTTTCCAATTTGCATAAAAAGCGGAGGTATATGTGTCAAATTGATCAATTTCTTGTCCATCAAAATAAATTTTTAATTTTAATGCTTGCTGAATTGTTCCAAAACTTGTTTCGCGAGTTTGAGGTATAAGTTGAAATTTATTGTTTGAATAGTGGGCTAAAAAATTGAAGTTTAATTTTTTATTTACATTGTATGATATTAGCGTTTGAGCATCGGCAAACGATGGTTTGTAGTCGCCTTTTGTTTCCATGCTTTTTAGTAAGTATGAATTCGATTTATATCGAAGTCCTACTAAATAGGTGATTTTTTTATTTTTTGAAATGTTTTCTAAATGAAATGAGCCTCCGAGCATACTTGCGGTTGCCGAACCTGCAAACTTGCTTGGTGTTTTGTATTCAATGTCTAAAACCGACGACATTTTATCTCCATATTTTGCATCAAAACCGCCTGCCGAAAATTGAATACTACTTACTAAATCTGAATTTAAAAAACTAAGTCCTTCTTGCTGACCCGAACGTATTAAAAATGGTCGATATATTTCAATATCGTTCACGTATATTAGATTTTCATCATAGTTTCCACCTCGAACATTGTATTGAGAGCTTAATTCATTGTTTGAACTCACTCCTAACTGTGTTTTTATTAATGATTCGATACTTCCTGATGGAGTAGGAATAAAGCTAGCTTCTTTGGTGTTAATGCGTGTAAATCCTATTTGAGAAGTGCTTTTTTCCTCAATTGTAAATGGATTTAATTCGGTGGAAGTAGTTTGTAATGTAAAATTCACATTTTTCCTAACCCCAGGATTTAAAATTAAATTTAGTTGTTGAGTTTTATAGCCAATAAATGAGACTACTACTTTTATCTCTTTATTTGTTGGGACATTAAGCTCAAATCTGCCTTCTGTATTTGTAGTGGTTCCGCCAGGTAAGCCCATTATGGCAATGTTAACTAACTCAACTGGCTTTCCGTTGTTGTCGGTAATTTTTCCAAAAATAGTTGCAGTTTCTTGTGCAGAAACACTATTTGTAAATATTAATATGGTAATTATAAGTTGAAGAAGAAGTTTCATTAAGTTTTAATGCTTTTTATTTTGATGCAAAGATAAGATTCTTATTTAAGGCTCCTCCCACTCTTTGTGTAGGCGAATCAACATGGGCATATTCAGGATTTTCTTTTTCTAGCAAAGCCAGATCTTTCAACAGCATATCAAACTCATAATCAGAAATTTGAGGATTATCTAAAATATAATATTGATAATTATACTGATTCAACAAAACGGTCAACTCATCAATATGCTGCTTAGTGTCTTTCATTGTTTTTATATTTTGAAACAAAAATACAGAAATAGATGATAAGGAAAGATTTTTGGAGATGATTATTTTCAATCTGTCGAGGGAACGACTATCCAGCAATGTTTTGCTTTTTCAATAACTTTTCTGTTTTTTTTGGTTATACTTTCTAATACAAAAATTCCACAACCAAACTAATGATTATGGAATAAAAAAAAGAATATTGATTTTTTTACGGAAATAAATTATAAATATCTTTTCGATGCACTATTCTTACAAATTCAACAATGCCTTTATTAATAAATATACCAATGCGATAATTACCTGTTCTTATTCTATAAGCAGATTTATAACCTATAAGTTTTTTCAAGTTTTTAATTTCTGTAATTTTACTAGCCTTTTCAACATTAGTGATAATATTTGCAACATTATCACTAACATCTTGTGATTCCAATTTGTCTAAATCCTTGTAAAATTGTTTTAAAAACTCTGTTTTCATTTTTGATTTAACTTAGACATTACTTTTTCTCTTGACACTTTTTGCGTTCTATCAGCGTCTTTCATTAGTTCTATAAGCCCTAAATCTTCCTTGTCATCGATACTTAAAGTTTTTGTTTCAATTTGCATTCGTTTGAAAAACTCAGTAATAAACTGTAATTCTGTTTTATTTTTTGCTCTAATCAATAATGTTTCCATAATTTTCATTTTTTACTCCACAAAGATATATATATTTACAAAAATACGAAAAAATCAATTAAATGTCAATACCTTCTCAAACATAACAGATAATCAAATTCTTTCAAGTTGTGATTTTCTCTTAAAAACAGAGCAAACTAAGCGTAATCGAACTTGTTTGAATTACCGAGGTGCAGCCTGTCTTCTGCAAATTGTATCTTTGAATTATTGAATTACAAAAGAGGACTTTATAAATAGAATTACTTCTTTGTTGTGATTTGCTTTTAAAGACAGAGCAAACTAAGCGTAATCAAACTTGTTTTAATTACCGAGGTGCAGCCTGTCTTCTGCAAATTGCATCTTTGAATTATTGAATTACAACCATCGTTTGTGTCGTATCTGTAAAACCCTAGTTGTGATTTGCTTTTAAAGACAGTGCAAACTGAGCGTAATCAAACTTGTTTGAATTACCGAGGTGCAGCCTGTCTTCTGTAAAATGTATCTTTGAAATATTGATAAACAACGCTTGCGGAGTTGAGAAAAAAGAATCAGTAGTAAAATAACGCTTATTTATTTTACTTATTAAGGTTAATGGTAATATTGATTTTAGTTTTTTTATTTTCTTTTTTTTTGGGCTTGAATATTTTGCACAATGAAAATAAAAACACTAACAGAATTATTAGGGGAATACTATAAGAAGCAAATATTACAAAAAAATCCATCACTTTTATTATTAGACAAAGATATAAAAAATGAATCAACAGTTAGATTTCAGAAAAATATTAAGGGTAATGAAATTAAAAAACGGCTTGGGATAAGCTTCGTCAGGCTATTAAAACAATCCAAACTCTTTTGCAATTTCAATATTTACCAATCCATTATTTCGGATTTCATGATATTCAAGAACCGATGAAAATTCCCAATCTTCAGGCTTTGATACTAAACCTGCTTTAACAGGATTGTTGTGAATATAATTGAAACAGATTTTTGGATACTGCGATTGAGGAGTATTAATATTGATAAGAGTTCCAAAAGACGTGTTTAGATATGTTGGTGTAATTGTGTCATTTTGGGTAAGGCAAATGGCTTTGGTTTTTTGGCGGAATAAGGAGCCGGTTCTGCCTTCCTGAATATTAATTGCTCGGGTGTATGACCTGAGAGTAATGGCAATGCCATTGGTGATTTCTTCGCTTGCATTCCTATTCCTCATCTCATCTGATGACTTGAAGTCACCTGATGAGGAATAGGAATACAAGCACAAGGATGCAGTAGCAAATGAAAATGATTGGGCATCAAGCACCACGCAACGACATCAGCATAAGGCAAAATATGATTGCGAATTTTCTCTATAAAATAGAGGTAATTCTTTTCAGAGAAAAAAATCTTTTGCTTATTGTTTCCCTGATTATAAACGTGATATAAATGTCCTTTTTCGAAATTCACAATAACATTTTTTGAGTTGCATCAATAAATCTTTCATGACAAATTTAAATTTATTTTCGATTACAGCACCAAAACAGATAAAAAAAAAGCTGATAGTGTTAGTTAGTCGGAGGATGACATTGGGTTGCGGCGGATAGTCATCCTCTGACTGGCTAGAAAATATTTTTAGAAATTAAATGCAACTCTTAGAATGAAAGCATTTGAAGAAGCATTTGAATAAACTATATTTTCATAAAGCAATGTAAAATCGACCGTATCATCAACACGATATCCAGCACCTACGTTAAATCCAAAATTTGTAGAATGAGCTTTAATCTTAGTATTCAATATTTTCGTCCGCGAAAACGAGTATACAATTCCTAAAGAAGCCTGAGGATAAAATCCAGCAGCATCGCCCATTACATAATAACGAGCCACTCCCATGATTGGAATTTGACCAGCAAAATAGTCGCCTGATAATGTTTGGCGATACCCAACATTTAGACCTAAATTAAATGCATCAGTGATTGGATGAAGATATATGATACCTATTCCTAATCTGGCTTTTGAGTTTTTGACAGTATTAAAAACTCCCTCTCCATAAGCATTCAGTTGTGAATATGCAGAAACACTAATTAACATAATCACAATCATAAGAAATACATTCTTTTTCATATTTTTAAAGTTTTACATAGACCTACTCTATTAATGGCTTTTCGGCATCCGCCTTTACTTAAGGTGGGTTCTAAAAATTCGTTTTTCTGACTTTTTCAAACACAAATAGAACCCAATTAAATCTGTGTTGAAAAAGTAACACAATATTACAAATATTTTTTCAATTTTAGCTCATCAAATCCATTTTTTTTTATTCGCAACTAACTAACTAGCTAACTAACAGTGTGTTATGATTTGAACAGATTCAACCTTTGGACTTGTTCAAACCTAAAAAGATTGTATGTAAGGTTTATCAACCCTATAATTCCAGTTGCTCTTACTATTCCAATAGATTTAACAACAAGCCCATTCATACTCTGTTCCATAAAACCAAATACATGTTCTACTCTGACTCTTGTTTTGGATTTTATCTTGTTTTTCGCTTTTTGTTTTTCAGTCAAGGGTTTTCCCCTATAGCCTTTTTCGTGAACTTTATTTTTAACACGATATTTTCTAATTACTTTCTTCTGATTATCACCAGTATAGGCACTATCTGCATATAATGGTTGTCCTTTATCCTTTTTATCTAACAAGTTATCTAACGCTTGTGAATCATGAACCGAGGCGTCTGTTGCTTTATAAGTATTGATGAATTTACTTTTTGAATCTACCTTTGCATGATTTTTATATCCATAATATTTTTCACCATTTTTTTTAGTCCATCGGGCATCAATATCTTTGTGCTTTTTCTTATTGGGTTGGTCTTTCCACAATTCTTTGCCTTCACCTTTTTTTATCTTTTCATTTTCCTCACGTGTATTACGCTGCCGTGGAGCAATGGTAAAACTTGCATCAATTAGCTTACCTTCATTGAATATCAGGTTTTTATCTTCTAAAAACTGTATAAATTGACAAAACAATAATTCAATTACACCACTATTCGTTAAATTTTCTCTAAACAACCAAACGGTTTTTTCATCAGGTACTTTATCTCCAGATTCCAGACCTAAAAACTTTTTAAAACTTAGCCTGTCGACTATCTGATACTCAACTTGCTTGTCACCAAGACCATAGTAGCGTTGTAAAATCATAATTTTAAACATCATCACAACGTCAAATGGTTTAGTTCCTGCATTATTTTTCTTTTCTAAATTTAGCATTTTTGATTCTAATGTATTTCTAAACATCTCAAAATCAATTACATTACTTATTTTTTCTAAAGGATTTCCAATCATAGACAAACGCTCAATAGTAAATTGCTCATCAAATAATCCCTTTTTGCCATTTGTTTTATAGTCTTGTAATGCCATTATATTTCCCTGTTAAATTATAGACAAATATACGCATAATTATTTGAATAACAATGGATTAAATTATAGAACTCCCCTTAATGCAGTTAATACGTTTTTTTTAGTAGTTTATTGTGATTTTCTCTTTTTTTTGAAATCACCGTTTTGAATTGCCTTGTATAGTTTTATCCAATTAAAAACATTAAATAATGTATTTGGTTGCATTTGACCTTTATAATATAATTTATCAACACTTTGTAAAACGTAATTTCGATAATTCATGCTGTAATCCATGTCCATTTTTTCTAAATAAAGTTGAATCATGTCGGGACTAAGATTTTTTTTAGCTCTTTCGTAATCATCATCAGGAATATCTAATTTTGAAACCATGCTTATAAATTGCCTGTAAGTTGGTAAATCGTATATCGTTGTTTCGTTAAGCATTAGTGTATCGGGCGAAAGGTATATGTTTAAAATTAGTCGATTTGTCGAAAAAGTGTCGGCAATATGAATGGTTTTGGGTTTGCAACCAACCGACGAAAAGTTTATAGATTCGTTTTTGTTTATAACAATTGTGTAGTGTCCAAACCAATCGCAGATAAATATTTGCCTGTGGTTAATAGTTTTGATGTGTGCAAATGAAACAGGAGTAATGCTATCCGATAGTAAAACTTGTCCACTAATTTGATATACTTCAAATTTAGTTTGAGCAAAGGAAGAAATGAATGAAAAAATCAATAATTGAAAAAAGAATATTTTTTTAGACAAAATCATTCGTTATAGCTTTGTACAAACATACTTAAAATTCTTTAATTACAAAAAAAAACTGCTACAATACTATTGTAGCAGTTTTAACCTTTTGAAAAAAATATTATTTAAGATACCCTTTAATAAAAGCATCGTTCATAGCATTTAAAATACCTTTTTTATTAATATATTTAATTCCTTTAGCCGAAACTTTTAAATGTACAAAATCGTCCAATTCGGGTACCCAGAATTTTTTGTTTTGCAAATTGGGTATAAAAGTTCTTTTAGTCTTTATATGTGAGTGAGATACGTTATTTCCTGTAATCACTTTTTTTCCTGTAATTTCACAAACTCGTGCCATTGTTTTTTATTTTTTAACGTAAAAAAATCTTCCTATTGTTATTTGGGACTGCAAATATCCGATTAATTTTTGAAATAACCAAACCTTTACTCACTTTTTTGCAAAAAAAGAACGGAATAAATAATTTATTCCGTTCTTTTTTTCAAATCACTACTGTACTAGTACTTTACGAGTTATTATTTTATCGTTAACTAATACTTTTATTAGATACATCCCTGAGGATTTAAAAATTTCTTTTCCCAATGAAATTTGATGACTTCCAACTCCAAACTTTTGATTTGTAGCCATTGATACTACGTTTCCTAAAGCATCATAAATGGAAATTTGAATATTTGAATTTTCAATTAAATAGAAAGAAAGAACAGAATTATTTGTAATTGGATTTGGATATACACCTAATTGCATATTGGCAACGATGTCTTCATTTATGCTAGTTGTTCCACAATCTCCTGTGCATATTCTGTCGATGTAAATATTGTTTCCACCTTTAGCAAAAAATTTGAATTTTACTCGGATGTTTGATTTGTCTTGAATACCACCTAATAAGACCGTTTCGTCTCTCCAATCGGCTACACCTGCTGGTGTGAAGGCTGTTGTTGTATAAGTTGTATTTGTCATTAAACCAGCTCCTGATTTGTTGTATTTTGAAATCCATGTTTTACCACAGTCGGTCGAAATAAATACTTGTAATCTGTCGTAAATAGTATCGGCACTGCTTGTTCCGTATAGTAATTCGGCTATTGCATTGCTAGCTACTGTTTTAGGTGAATAAGATAAATGGAATTTAATTCGAGCAACTCCCGAAATATGTGATAAATCGAAACTAGGAGAAATTAATTCATCAAAGCTGCCACTTGGATTGTTCTCGAAATTTTGAATTTTTAAACAATGATTTCCTGAAAAGAACACAGAAGTAGTATCCATCCATTCATTTCCACCTTGGTTAACGATTGTCCAATCACCGATTCCTGTTTCAAAATCTTGTAAAATATCGCCAGAGTGTGCTGCTGTTGCAGAGGTTACAGTGATGATTGCATCTTTTGCGATGCTATCTTGTCCAGAAGCGTTTGTAACTACTAGTTTTGCCGAATATGTGCCTGGTGTAGAGTAAGTTACTACTGGATTTGCATCACTTGATGTGGCTGGTGTTCCACCTGCGAATGTCCAAGCTCTTGAATCTACCGTGCCATTAAAAGAAACATCATTGAAATTTATGGTCGAACCAGTACAAATTGTTCCCGATGAAAACTGAAAATCAGCTTTTGGTGTACAAACAGGATGATATGTAGTATCCCAAACACCTGTGGATACCAAGTTTTCATACGACCACAAAATTCTTCTATCCGTCATTAAGGTAGATTGAATTCGTTGGTTTTGACCAAGCGTGAACAGATTTGTACAATAGCCAAATTGATAATCCATGTAGTTTTCAACCATGTCGGGTTCATCACCATATCCTGTAATATTGTTTGTACATGTATTGCGAACACCAACAGGAATACAATCTAAGGATGTATTTTGACTTGCAGTTATTACTGGTGGAGTATCATTTACTTCATCTCCATTAAAAGTAGTTAAACCTAAGAAACCTCCACTTGTTGCACATCCATCGCTTCCCATAGAAGGTAAAATTCCTAAGGTTAACTTCATGTTTTGGAATGGATGATATAGATTGAAATAATGTCCAAGTTCGTGCGTAAAAGTCCTATTTAATGCATTTATTGGTTGTCCCATTAAGCTTGTTGCAGTTCCAATGGAACCAATTCCATCGTGACGAATTAAAACGCCGTCAGCCAAGGTGTCGCCACCAGTAAATAATGAAGTTAATGGATTGGATGGAGGAAATACCGACATGCCACCAATCGCTGCTCCATCAGGTAAGCTTATTCCTTCAGGATATATAAATGCAACGGTATAAACATTTAAGTATTTTTTTGGATCCCATGCGTAATCGCTACACAAATCATAATAAGCGTAGTTGGTACGCATATCATTAATGCGATCGATGCCGTTTGTGCAATTTCCGTTCGGGTCAATTTTTGCTAAGCGGAATTCAATTCCAACATTTGCTCTACGATTATTAAATGGTCCATAAGTATTAACGCCAGGAATGGTATCGATATTGGTTCCACTATAGTCAATGTTTAACAGAGTAACAGCATCGTTAATTTGTGCTTCGCTAATGTTTTCGGCTCCATAATTATGGATAATATGAAATACAATAGGAATGATTTTTAAACTGTTTTGAGTAGTATCGGTTTTAGTCGATTTTGTAACGTTGTTTGATTCCATGTTTTCGATAAACTGCTTTAAATCATTTTCATAAATGACGTATTGGTTTACCACATTAGGATTTAGCGAAGCCTTGTGCATTAAAATGTAATGGTCGGCTTTTGAATAATTATAAAATTGTGGGATTGTGGACTCGTTTTGAGCCATAGATGACAATCTAATTCCTGCAAAAAATATTGCTAGGATTAAGCTTAAGGATTTTCTTTTCATTTTGATTTATAATTTGGTTTTGTTTATTTTTTTCAAAAATATGAAAAATAAACAAAAGAAAATTGCTTTTTCGACAAAATGAAGTAAAAAATGACTAAATAGTTATTTTTGATAGACAAAATGCCCTTTTTCAGTGGTAATGTTAACTTGCGATTGCCCTTTTTCACAATGACCAATTATTTGAGCATCTACATTAAATGATTTAGAAATTTGGATAATATCATTTGCAATTTCTTCCGGAACGTATAATTCCATGCGGTGTCCCATGTTAAAAACTTTATACATTTCTTTCCAATCGGTTTGAGCCGATTCTTGTATTATTGAAAATATTGGAGGAATTGGGAATAAATTATCTTTTATAATGTTTAAATCATCAATAAAATGTAAAATTTTGGTTTGTGCTC
>JBBQWB010000034.1:0-28860 GCA_038210985.1 Bacteroidales bacterium | reverse complement strand
CCAAAATTCGATGGTTACTTATTGCCACTTTATGGCTGTAACGAGCTAAATATTCAACCACTTGCGAAACACATCCCATGGTCGATTTTGTAAATGAATATATTATTCCCAACAACTTGAGTTATTCATATCAAAATCAGGTGGTTAATGGAGCTAAGTTGTTTTTCAGAGAAGTTTTAAAAAGCAAATTGGATGTAGAAAAATTTGAGCGACCACGCCGACAACATAAATTAACTAAACGACATTGATTAGTATTTTTTTATTTGAGTATATTTCCAAATTGCTTTTTCAGACTGAAAGACTGAATTTGTTTTAACCCAAAATGGCACTTCGGAAGAAAAAAACAAAACTAAATTTCGCACTGAAAGTGCAGATTAATTGAAAACAAAAAGTAATGCCACATTTTGACTTTTCATAACGAATCACCATGCGGATTTAAGGTTTAACAGAAACTTTATCGGCATAAATCCCGCTTTGCGAGGACATACCATACTAAAATCAAATTAGTCCATAGGATAATTTGATTTTAGTTTTGGTGTTAAATACGTCTTTGGTTTATGAAATTTGGAATATTACAGATTTATTATTGAAAGACACTACTTAGTCCTTGCGAGAAAACTCAGTGTTCTTGCAGACACTAATTAGTTGTTTCTAATAGGTAAAAACGAATACTTCTTCGAGTAATCCATCATCTGTTTTGAATAATCGTTGGGATATTCAATTTTGATATCTGTAATTTTACCATCTTTTTCAACTGGCACATAAACCGGATTTATAAATCCGCCATAAGGAGCTACTTTGAGTTTTTCATAACGTTCTAAAATTTCTTTATGAAGCGTTTGATTTACTTTTATGGCATATTTTTCAACTAATTCTTTTCCCGATTTATAGTCGCCAGTTGATTTAATTCGTTGAACTTCTTTCAATAATTCGCCAAATAAAGTACGAAGTTTTTCGTAATCGTTGATCACAAAATATGTTTTTCCGTCTTTGATTTTCTTTTCAATTACGTTTTCGGCTTTGCCTTTTTCAAAACACCAATTTGAGATAAGTGCGCGATTACGCATGTGTGCTTGCTCAATATTTTTGCCCGGTTCAATTCGGGTGAGTTGCATCATTAAACCATTACGAATATATTTATCATAAGCAACCTTAGCTACATCCAAAGTTTCCATCAATTTGATTTCAACCATTTTTTGGTCCATCATAAAATAAAGGGCAAACAAATCGGCACGAGCTTCTTCTAAAGCCGAATGATAGTTTTTTAAAGCATCGTCTGAAACGCCAGGTAGCATTTGTCCAGAACCATGACCTAAACATTCGTGCATGTCGGTATGCAAATTATCTGCTAAAGCAACCCATTTTTTTGAACGTTCAATTTCTTCTTTCGAAAAACAAAATTCTTCCAAAACACCTTTGCCTAATGAAGCTTGTTCGTATGCATAGGTGATGTTTTCCATCGTAACCGATTTGGAGCCATGGTCTTTACGAATCCAATTAGCGTTTGGTAAATTGATGCCAATAGGAGTAGTTGGATAACATTCGCCACCCAATTGAGCCACTGTAATAACTTTAGCACTAACTCCTTTAACGGATTTTTTCTTAAATTTTGGATCTACTGGCGAGTTATCTTCAAACCATTGTGCGTTATCGCTAATTTTAATGGTACGTTTTGTTGCTTCTACATCTTTAAAGTTAACAACCGCTTCCCAAGTTGCTTTCATGCTCAATGGATCTTCATAATTTTCGATAAAACCATTTACAAAATCAATATGCGATTCGGTATCTTTAACCCAAAGTACGTTATATTCGTCCCAAGTTTTTAAATCCCCAGTTTTATAATATTCAATAAGTTTTAGAATATGGGCTTTTTGTTTATCATTTTCGGCAACCGATGCCGCTTTATCGAGCCAGTAAATAATTTTTACAATAGCTTCGCTGTATAAACCACCTTCGCGATAAACAAGTTCGGTAATTTTTCCATCTTGTTTTACAACTTTTGAATTTAAACCAAGCGAAATAGGAGTGGTGTCTTTTGGATTTCTGAATTTCTTATAATATGCTTCCACTTCTTTTTGTGAAACACCTTCGTAAAAATTAACTGCCGAAGTACTAATTAAATCATCACCTGCTACTTGATTAACTTTTTTAGGAGCAATGGTAGAATCAAAAATTAAAGGCGAAATTCGAGTGATAAAAGCATCGATATTCTCACCTTCTTTTAAATCGAATTTTGCATTCTTCGAGTTTTTTACCAACTCGGCAAAATATTCCTGATTAATTTCAGGAAAGAATTTTTCGCTCGAATAATGATGATGAATTCCGTTTGAAAACCAAACTCGTTTTAAATAAACCATGAAATTTTCGTAATCCTTTGTTTTTTTATCGCCAGTATAGTTCTGAGAAATTTGCTCTAATGTATTGCGGATTAATAAATTAAACTTGTAATTTTGATCAAATATGATATCTCTACCATATAAAGCAGCTTCGCTCAAATAGTAAACAAGCTCTTTTTGTTTTAGGGATAATTCTTCAAATCCTGGAACTTGATACCGCATGATTTTTAAATCGGCAAATTGTTCCACTAAAAATTTAAACTCCTCTTGTTTTGGAGTTTCTTTGTTTTCCTCTTTTGCTTTAGGCTTGCATGAAGCCAATATTGCAATCGAAATCATGGTCATGATAAAGGTTTTTCTGTACATATTACTGTCATTATTTAGAGTTATTATTGATTGCAAATCTACAAAAATATGTGTCAATTTGAGAAAAAACTATTTTCTTAGCATTAAAGCTTTTTCATAGAGCAATTTATCTTCGGTATTTATCAATTCTAATTCAATTCCGTGGGGTGTTGATTTAGTGTTTTCATCCACATAAACAAAGCTGATAAAGCCTTCCACTAAATGTTGATTGTCTTTATTATGAGTTACTTCCACATGAACAATTAAGCTCGTTTTTCCCACGAAGGCTAATTTGCTATTAAAACAAATGGTTTCTCCTCCCTTAACAGGATGCTTAAATTCCATTCCATGAACTTTTAAACAAACAATATTTTTAGGATTTAAGTAACTTGATATCCCAATAAAACCCGATTCAACAAACCATTCGGCAGTGCGACCAGCAAACAAGGTTCCGTGGTGATTTAAGTCTTCACTTTTTATCAGACGATGAGTTGAGAATTTTTGTGCAATCATTTTGTGTTTTTTTTTGCAAAGGTAAGCTAATTTTATTCTTGGACTGGATGGTTAAAATCAAATATTTGAATGATTTTTTTTTGATTTAAATTCTAAAAACAAAATTAGTAATTTCGACAGGCTCAATCACCAAATCATTGACTAATTCGTAATTGACCCATTCGTAATTCGTAATTGAAAATTCGTAATTGAATTAATAAAGTTCAAAAAATTCAAAACTATTTCCTACAAACTTCATAAATTTCATAAAATCAGCTAATTCAAAAATCAAAGAAGCAGTATTTATATTTGGATGAAAGCTAATGCGTTTGCAATTCAGCAAATTGGTATCAAAAAACACATGAACATGATTGCTAGTATCGTTAATTAACGATAGAGGTGTTACCGAACCAGGATAAATGCCAAGGTAATGCATTAATCGTTGGTCGGAGGCAAACGTGAGTTTTCCTTGTTTAAGTCGTTTTTCTAAATCGTTAATATTAAGTTTTTGTTGACAATCGATTATAACTAAATAATGTTGGTTGCCTTTGTGATTTCGGAAAAATATGTTTTTGCAATGAGTGGCATCATATCCTTTCCAATATTGCATTGCAATTTCGATGGTGGGAGCAGGTGGATGTTCTACGTATTCAAAGGTAATTTTGAGATGTTCGAGTATTTTGTAAAGTTCTGGAGACCCATTCATAAAGTCCTATTAATTAAAAATATCTTCTATATAACTTTTTATGCCATTTAGAAACCAATTTTTAACCTGAGGTATTTGGTTTGTTATTTTATCAAAATAATCTTCCATTTTAATTAGTTGATAATCATGTTCAATGGTGATATCAGATTGAAATTTTTCTTTCAAAATTTCTTTTAAATAATCATTACTTTCGTTAATGCTAAATTTAATCATTTTTCCATCCATTATTGCTGAGCTATAGACGCATGATTTATTGAAATTGTAATTTTTTTTAAGTACATATGTTTTCAAATCTTTTTTTAACCATTCAAAAGAATAATCTAATGAATGAAATTCAGGATAGCAGGTTGTATACAAATTCCCATTTTTAGTAATAATCCAAGTTTCAGATTTGTCAAACCGCTTAATTTGACGCAAGTTGCCGTTTGAATACATACGAGTTGTTCTGCTTACTTTCCACACTCCTTCAATAGGGTCGAGTTTGAGTAAGTTTTTATTAAAATACAAATTAAATGCTTCTAAACTTTGAGTGCATTGGGCATATAAAGTATTGTATGCCAGTAATGTAATGACAAGTAAAAAACTATAAACTTTTTTATTTAAAAGCATAAACTGATTTTTCAGAACACTAAAGTACAAATCTTTTTTTTAAATAACAACCTGAATTCGTTGAGAAGAATAATAAAATGGATGAAAGTAGGAAAAAACAAGATGAATAGAAGGAATCACTTTAAAATAGGTGTGGGAAAATTTGAAATTATTGCGAAATAAAACATGAAATAAGATTGTATTTGTTATTTTGAAAAAATATATCATAAATTACGTGCAAATCATAAATTTTATTGTATATTTGTAGATTAAATAAGCTTATTTTAAATTTTGAGATGGATTTCAAAATATATATAATGCCTAAAAACAATGATTTATGATAAATAGTATTAAAATAATTGGTTTGTTTTTATTTCTATTTTTTAGTGTAAATTTTTTATATGCTCCTCCGGGTGATCCTGGTGGTGGTCCTGGTGGTGGTGATCCACCAGTTGGAGGTACGGGTGTTCCGTTAGACGGTGGTTCATTACTTTTACTTATTGCAGGTGTTACATATGGTGCAAAAACGTTAAGAGAAAAACGTAAAAAAAAGTAGGAACCATTTAAATGATTCAATATTCTTTTTTTATTAATAAATTAAAGTCATTTGTTGAGCAAAATCGACAAATGATTTTTTTTGTTGTTCGGGTTGTCATCATTTATTCATTTTGGAAATTCTTAGTGTGGCTGTTAGGAGAAGAAAAAGTACACATTGAAGATAGAATTATACCTTGGCTATCAAATGGTTGGGAGATATTTAATAGCTGGATTCGCGTGGTACTTCTGTATGCCTCAAAATTTGTTTTTGATGCAATGGGATATAACAGCGAAATTATAAATAACTATCGTCTTTATGTCCATGAAATGGCTTACGTTGGCGTTGGAAACTATTGTTTAGGAATTCAGCTTTGGCTATTCTTTGTTACGTTAATTTGCTCGTATCCTGGTAATTGGAAAAGGAAAATGATAATATCTTTTATTGGTGTTATGTTAATCAATGTGTTAAATGTATTACGAATTGTTTTGTTGGTTTTTGCAGTAAAACATTACCCCGAAAACATTCAATTTAACCACGATTATGTGTTTAATATTTCGGTTTATATTTTAACGTTTTTAATTTGGAGATATATCATAAAACACGACTTGCTGGAATCAAAAAAGAAATTGTTATAAATTGATTTCATAATTTCCTCTAAAATATCCGATATCTTTAGTTTTATTACTAACAAACACATTTACTGAAATTTTGACATTGACTAATTGACAAATACTGACATTTAGTCATGATTTACACTGTGAGCTTTTTACATACCTCAACTAATCAATAGTTTGTATTTTAAGACAGTTTATTGGAAAGATGTTTGATTAATTAGTACTTGCAAGAAAACTCAGTGTTTTATAAGAAAACATCAAATTCAAGGCTTTCGCAGCAACGAATTTAGCGAGTTCCAAATTAGATTTTGCACGTTTTTATTTGCTTTCACCCTTGAGGGCTGGGGCAAAGAAAGAAATGAAAACCAACAAAATATTGGTCGTAATGCCCTAAATTCGTTGCAAGTATAACAGCTTGTCCGACCTTTGGCGGAAAGAAGTTGGCTTTTTCATAGAGACACTATTTAAAAAAAACATCATTACAATGAATTTAGATAAATTTACCATTAAATCGCAAGAAATTTTGCAAGAAGCTCAAACACTTGCAATGTCTAATCAAAATCAGCAAATTGAGCCAGCTCACATATTGAAGACGATGGTAGATAAAGATGAAAATGTGATTCCGTTTATATTAAAGAAATTAAATGTCAACATTGGTTTATTAACTCAACTTATTGAAAAGCAATTATCCTCATACCCTAAGGTAAGCGGAGATATTTCTCAGTATTTTTCATCTTATTCAATGCTATAGCCGAGGGTTTAGCCCACCAAATTATCAGTGGTGATGTGCCCGAAAATTTAAAAACTAAACAACTTTTCTCCTTAGACATGGGTGCATTAATTGCTGGTGCAAAATATAAAGGAGAGTTTGAGGAACGTTTAAAAAGTATAATAAAAGAGGTAATAAACTCCAATGGATAAGTGATTTTGTTTATTGACGAAATACATACCTTAGTTGGTGCCGGAGCATCGGAAGGTGCAATGGACGCTGCAAATATTCTAAAACCAGCATTGGCTCGAGGCGATTTAAGAGCTATCGGCGCAACCACCTTAAAAGAGTATCAAAAGTATTTTGAAAACGACAAGGCACTCGAACGACGTTTTCAGGTGGTTATGGTGGATGAACCCGACCGATTAAGTGCTATTTCGATTTTACGTGGATTAAAAGAATTGTATGAAGCTCATCATCAGGTGCGTATTAAGGATGAAGCTATTATTACTGCGGTGGATTTATCGCAACGATATATCTCGGATAGATTTCTACCCGATAAAGCAATCGATTTAATTGATGAAGCAGCAACTAAATTACGTTTAGAAATGAATTCGTTACCCGAAGAGCTGGATGAAATCGAACGCCGAATTCGTGTCATGCATCCGCTAGTGTATGAGAAACGTATAGGAGCAAAAACACCCCCCCCTAATATTTCCTATTTTCTAAATCCATTTCGCAGTTTTCGTTGAATGGTATTAGTTCGTAGTTGCAAATTCGAATAATTTGAATTGCCCTGTTTTCAAAACCGCTTTCATTATTTGTTTTGGAAAAATTTAATTTCAAGGAGAGTAAATCTGGATTATAACTACCTAATTTTGTAATCCAATCGTTTTTGTATTGAACCATAGCACCAGTAAAGTATGTAGCTATATCATATCCTTGAAAAGCGTACATTTCTATAGATGGTTCGGTGCCATATTGGGCAATAAAATCGTTTATAAATTCTTTTGCTTTGTCGGTGCGGAAGTCCACAAAATAATCGCCATAAAAATGGGCATTCAAGTATTGTAAATACTCGGTTTCGATATTATCATAAGCCAACCATTCCGAAGGACAAAAAATGTAGATACTGTCGAGTTTTAATTCATATAATCGACGAACATAATTGGTTATGGTTGCCTCTCCATTTAAAAAGTTTAAAATGACATTTGGACGGTTTTCAAGGTAATTTTCTTTAACACCATTTACGCCTTTATCGGTAAAAACAACCTCTTTTATATTATGTTTAAACTTAGTTGTTGAAAAATATTGTTTCAATAAATCAATCGAAACGGTATCTGAATTTTTGTTAGTTAATAAAATAATGTTAGCATCTGGAAATTGATTTTCAATTTCGGTACATAAATTTTTGCATTTTGCATTTTGTTCGCAACTAAGTTTAATCGAAAACTGTGACTTACTCACAATACTACTCTGCATGGTAAAAGGATTAACAATATAAACTCCATTTTTGTCAGCCCATTTTTGAACTTCCACAAAGGTAGAAGTAAACAAAGGTCCTACAATTAAATGCGTTTTGGAAAAGTTTGGGTCGTTCATAATTTTTTTCACGGCTGGCACTCCATCCGAAACATCATAAACGTCTAAATGTATGGTGATTCCTTTATTTTCAAATTGTTTTAAGCCTTCTAAAAAGCCAAGATAAAACTGAATAAAACGAAACGATTCGGTATTTGAAATATCTGTGGGAGATTTTATATTTCCAAGGTTTATATTTTGAATTTGTGCAGTATAAAGTGGCACCATTAAAGCAATGTAGATATCATTTGTAATTTTATTTTTAGCTTCAGCATTTATCAGTATTAAAGTGTCTTTTGGTAAAACTTTAATTTCGGTTTGATGAATAATAACCGATGTTTGTTTTGAGGTATCTTTAATTGTTACAGGTAGTTTAACATCAGGAGTAATTTCGGTTGTAGTTTTGGATGAAGGCACTTCAATTCGCTGCCCAATGCTTAAACTCTCGGAAATTCCCGAATTCAATTTTTTAATTGCTTCCACACTAGTATTATACTTTTTTGAAATAGAATACAGAGATTCTCCTTGCGAAACAGTATGCCATTGCGATGGAATTGCAACTGGTTTTTGAGTTTGATTGATAATTTGTTTAGGTTCTGTTTTAGAATTCCTTTTTTTATACGTTGGAATTTTTATAAGCGATCCAATTTTTAATTTAACGCTTGATTCCGGATTATACGCAATAATAGTATCAACTGGCACATTGTATATTTTTGAAATCCCATAAAACGTTTGACCTTTCTGAATTTCGTGCATATAAAATTCTTCGCCGTTTATCACTTCAATTTTGGTAGATTTTTCGATTTGTGCCTTAATAGTATTCAGGCAAAAAACGAAAATGAATAAAACAAATAATATTTTTTTCATAACCTAAATTTTTATTCCCATTCAATGGTTGATGGGGGCTTAGAGCTAATATCGTAAACAACACGGTTAACTCCAGGTACTTTATTTATAATTTCGTTTGATATTTTTGCAAGTAACTCATATGGAATATGAACCCAATCGGCGGTCATGCCATCGGTTGAAGCTACTGCACGCAATGCAACAACTCTTTCGTAGGTGCGTTCATCGCCCATTACGCCAACACTTTGAATAGGGAGCAAAATTGCACCAGCTTGCCAAATTTTGTCGTACCAACCGCTCTCTTTTAAAATTGCAATATAAACGTAATCCACATTTTGCAAAAGTTCTACTTTTTCGTGCGTAATATCGCCTAAAATCCGAATTCCCAATCCAGGACCTGGAAAAGGATGACGTTTTAATATATTTGGAGAAATTTCCAATGCTTTTCCAACTCTACGAACTTCATCCTTAAATAACAATTTTAGAGGCTCCACAACTTTTAATTTCATAAAATCGGGCAATCCTCCAACATTATGATGCGATTTAATGGTGGCAGATGGCCCTTTTACCGAAATCGATTCAATGATATCTGGATAAATAGTTCCTTGTGCTAACCAATGAACATTTTGAATTGTTTTTGCTTCGCGGTCGAAAACATCGATAAAAGATTTCCCTATGGATTTACGCTTGGCTTCGGGCTCGGATATACCTGATAAATTAGAAATAAATTCGTCCCCAGCATTTACACCTTTAACATTTAAACCCATTGATTTATAAGACTCTAGCACATCGCTAAACTCATTTTTTCGCAATAATCCATTATCAACAAAAATACAATGTAAATTTTTACCAATAGCTCGATGAAGTAAAACAGCAGCAACAGACGAATCTACACCGCCCGATAAGCCAAGAATAACTTTATCGTTCCCAAGTTGTTTTTGTAAATTACTAATGGTTGACTCAATAAATGATTCGGGTGTCCAGTTTTGACTACTTGCACAAATATCAACTATAAAATTTGTCAATATTTTCATCCCATCGGTGGAATGATAAACCTCTGGATGAAACTGAATTCCGTATGTGTTTTCGTTTGAAATTTTAAACCCAGCAACTTTAACTTCGTTTGTACTTGCAACAATTTCAAATGAATCTGGAGTTTTCAAAATAGTGTCGGCATGCGACATCCAAACTTGGCTATTTAAAGGAATGTCTTTAAATAAAGGCGATTGATTGTTTACAAAGGATAAATTTGCACGTCCATACTCACGAATTGCCGAAGCCTTAACTTCGCCACCCATTGTTTGAGCCAAAAGTTGAGCTCCGTAACAAACACCCAAAATTGGAACGTTTGACCGATAGGCAGACAAATCCACCATTGGAGCATCCTTTGCCCTAGTCGAAAATGGACTTCCCGAAAGTATAACGCCTTTTAACCCTTCTATTTTTGAAGGCAAATGATTAAACGGATGAATTTCGCAGTATGTATTTAATTCCCTGATTCTGCGTGCTATAAGCTGAGTATATTGCGATCCGAAATCGATGATTAAGATAGTTTCATTCATGGTGCAAATATACAAAATATTAACAACGCTTCATGTTTAAAATTACATATAAATAGAATTTTTAATAAGTGCGACTGGAATCTCCTTATCGATTAGTCAATAAATTAGATTGGAAACTATTTTGATATCAATTTATTACAAGATTCTGTCATTTTTAGTTTGTCAATAAATTAATGAATTCTATCAGTCATTTTGAGCTTACCTAATGGTCATGCTGGGTTTGCCGAAGGGTCAGCCTGTCGAATGTTCATGCTGATTCGCCACGGCGAAGTCGAAGCATCCGCAGTCTCCTTCAACTTCGCCGTGGCGAATCTGGATGACTGCTCTGTTTTATCAAATCATAAAGTAAACTCGGATAACAAATCTGTGCAATACGCATGTATAATTGGCATATTAGTCTGTAAATCCAAATTTTACAAATTTAGATCATTGGTAATGAAACTTAGTGTAATAAGAAATCTCAAACAAAACATTTTTAAATTGGCTGTTTTATTAGAATTAATATTGTTAGATAAATTTTCAATATATCTTGCTCTTTAATTTTTCTCCAGCTTGTGGAGGAATATTGAAAATTCGACTCTAATTATTTGATATTTAACTATTTTACTTTTGAAAAAAGGGCAGAATCGATAAATGTATTCAATTTTATTACATATCTTGTTTTACATTCATTTAAGCATTGTTAAATTTTTAGTTGTAAAGCATCTAACAAAAACCGATAATTTGTATTACTTTCGACGGCTTATTTATAAATATATGAAATTTATTCTGAAAAACTTTACTGGAATTATTACAGCTTGGATTCTTTTAGTTTCCACCTGCAATGCTCAATCAATCAATATATTAGTTAAGGATGATGCTCGTTTGCCTTTAATTGGTGCAACTATTCAATTAACACTGGTTGCCGATTCGAGCATTTTATACGCTACTACTGCACAAAATGGAATAGCTAAATTTAATGAAGTTAAAAATGGTTTATATTTTTTGAAAATAAGTTATGTGGGATTTAAAAGTTTAGAAAAAAATATTTCTATTAAAACAGATAGACGAATGCTTGAATTTCAATTAAAAGAAACAGAAATTTCACTAAATGAAGTTACGGTTACAGCTCGCCGTCCGATGATTACACAGGAAGATGACAAAATGATTATAGACCCTGAACCAATGGCTAATTCGAGTACAAATACTCTGGAAGTTTTGGAAAGTACTCCTGGTTTGTACGTGGATCAAGACGGAAATATTTTTTTAAATGGAGCATCGCCAGCAAAAATATATATTAACAGTCGCGAGCAAAAAATGAGTACCGAGGATATTTCCACTATTTTACGAAGTTTACCTCCTGGAAGCGTTCAGCGAATTGAAGTAATGCGAACTCCATCCACCAAATACGACGCAAGTAGTACGGGCGGAATTGTAAATGTTATTCTAAAAAAAGGAGTTAAAATCGGTCGTTTTATGTCGTTTAATATTGGCATGAATCAAGGCGTGTATGGCAATCGTTTTGGCGGTTTTACATACAACAATAGTACTGAAAAAAGCACAAGCTATGTAAATGTTAATTTTAATCGTAACGATGCCATCGAAAACCTTAATTCAACTCGGTATATAAATTCCGACACGGTATTAAATCAAATTAACAACATTCGTAACACTCGAAATCAAGCCTATATTGGATACGGATTAGCCTACGATATTAATCCAAATCTCAACTTTAGCTATGATGGACGAATAAATGGAGCTTTGCCAGTTTCAAGTTCAAAAAGCACTAATTTGGTTGAAACAATTGAAAAAATAAGCCTTTTAGAAAGCGACAATCAAAATAACTTCAATTCCTCATCTATAAATATTCAACAAGATTTTGGATTAAATTACAAAATAGATACAATTGGCTCGAACTGGGACAATAAATTTAGTTTTAATAGTAATTTCAGCAATTCCAAAAACGATTATAACAATACATATATTTTCCCTATTAGCTTTAAAATTTTTGGAGATGGAAAGAGTTTACAAAATAGATATTTCATTCAGTTTCAGTCGGATTTGACATATCAATTCGCCAAAAAGTTTAAAATAGAAACAGGTATTAAAAGCTCTTTTCAAAAATACACCAGCAACAACGATTACTTTATCACTTTAAATAACAATCGAACAAATGATGCTTCGCGGACTAACTCATACAATTACACCGAAAACATTAACGCTGCGTATGCTCAAGCTTCAAAAACATTTTTTTGGGACTTTTTGCTTAAAGTGGGTGTTCGCATGGAGCACACTTACATGAACGGAAATCAGCAAATTCCAAGCGACACAAGTTTTGTGGTTAATCGTGTGGATTTTTTCCCTTATATTTATTTAAGTCGTCCATTATTTAAAGTGGCAAATTTTGAATTAAGAGCGTATTTAATTTATCGAAAGACAATAAATCGTCCTGATTATCAAAGTTTAACTCCATACCTAAAGTTTATCAACGAGTTTGAATACGAAACAGGAAATCCGAACTTAAAACCTCAATTTACTGATAATATTGAAATGAATATTAGCATTGATGACATGCCATTGTTTGCAATTGGTCAAAACTTTACAACAGATATTTTTTCGAATGTAGTTTATCGATATCCGGCTAATGAAAATATTACGTTACGAACATTTGACAACATAGGAAAATCGAAGGAAACCTATTTTAGAGCAATGGCAGGAATACCACCTGGAAAAATTTATTTTTTCGGGCTAGGAGGGCAGTATAATTTGAATGAATACGATGGAGTATATCAAAATCAACCATTAAAATACACTCGTGGAAGTTGGCAGTTTTTCACTTTTCATTCACTCACTATTATGAAAAATACTAAAATTACAATGTTTGGTTTTATGATGGTAAACGGCAAATATAATTTTTACGAATTAGATACCTTTGGTTCGCTTAACTTTGGTATAAATCAGACCTTTTTGAATAAAAAATTAACCATTTCGCTTAATGCTCGAGATGTATTACGAACGATGGTTACACAATTTTCGTTAAATCAAGGTTCAGTGGTTTCAAATGGCAGCAGATATGCCGATAATCAGAGATTTGGAATAAATATTCGCTACAATTTTGGAATTTCAAAAAAGGATAATAAAAAGAATCCAATGGGATTTGAACAAGAAGATAAATTTTAAAACTGTGTGAACCCGTCATCTTTACTTGGAATCGATAAGTGATAGTTGGTAATCAGTAATTGGAAGGTTGCAATTTAGATGAGATATTTGGAAGGTTGAGCTTTACAGAAAAGATTTGGAGGTTGAGCTTGTCGAAACCACCATCACTCAAACATAGATTTGCCGAATCAAACGAAACCCCTATGTGGGAATACTGATAATTTCGATGGGCTCAATCAACAGATGTTGGTTGTTTTTTATGATTTTCAAAAATAACGCTGTTATCGGACTTTATAAACAGACACTAACTAATCAAAACGTAATATCAACCCCTTTAAATACGACCCCTCAGGATGAAAACCATTTAAAGGATGGTCGGAAGGTTGCGACAATTTGTCAATAATTCGACATTGACGTCCCGATTCAATGGCTGCTGAAATTACCGTAGATTGAAATAACTCATTGTCCATTGCCTGTGAACACGAAAAAGTGAATAATATTCCACCTGCTTTTAATTTATTTATTGCCAATCGATTAATATGTCGATACCCTTTGATGGCTTGCGATTTTTGCGAGTGATGTTTTGCAAAAGCAGGAGGGTCTAGTACAATTAAATCATAAGTTCCACATTCTTTTAAATATTCGTGCACATCGGCAACGTAACTTTTATGATTTTTTTCTGTGAGTTTATTGAGGGCAATATTTTCATTGGTCAATTCAATTGCTTTTGCCGAAACATCCACCGAATCGACACTTTTAGCACCATTATTAAGAGCTGCAACCGAAAACCCTCCACTGTAACAATAGGCATTTAAAATGTGTTTATCTTTTGAATATTCGGATAAACAAAACCTGTTATCTCGTTGGTCGAGAAAAAAACCTGTTTTTTGACCTCCAACAATATCTACAAAAAATTTATTGCTGTTCTCTAAAATGGAATTTGAAGTTTCATTGCCAAACAAAAACGAATCGGTAATAGGATTGCTACTTGAGCTTTTTAGTAGTGCGGTACTTTTATCATAAATGGCTAATGTTTCGGGCAACAGCTCTGTAAAAATTTCGGTAAATAAATCTTTATTTTTATACATTCCAATTGCATGGCACTGAATAACAAGCGTTTTATCATATTTATCAACAATTAAACCTGGCAAAAAATCACCTTCACCATTTACAATTCTAAAAGCATTTGTTGCACTATTATCAAAATATCCTAATGCTTTGCGTAATTCAATTGCATTTGAAATTTTGTTTTTCCAAAATATCTTATTGGGCTCAATTTTTTCAAAAGAGTATATTTTTACAGCAATTGAATTATTGTAATAATGTCCACTTGCAATGTATTTATCTTTTTCAGAATACACTTCAACGTCATCGCCATCGTTTGGATTTCCTTTAATTTTGGCTATTGCTCCCGAAAATATCCAAGGGTGAAAACGCAAAACCGCTTCTTCGCGATTTTTTTTCAGAATTATTTGAGCTGTCATATTTTTTTTATTTAGTGCAAAAATAACTTATTTAATTTAATCAAATTAAAAAAAAAGAGGCTGAATCAAATTCAACCTCTTTTGATGTGTGATAAATTTTAATTTATTGTTTAATAAATTTAACCACCATCGAACCTGAATCATTTGTAAGACTTAAAAAATACATTCCTTTACCAAATGAGCTGATATCGATTTTTTGAGTGTATAAATCTGTAATTGTAATAACTTCAAAATAGACAATTTTTCCTGTTAAATCGGTAATAGAAAGCTTCGCTGTTGAATTTTTATCGCTGTTAATTTGAAGATTTAATTCTTTATTTGATGGATTTGGAAATAAAGCCAAACCATAAATACCATCTATTTGCTGAATAGAGGATGAAGAGCCATTAGAAGTCCATGTAGCATCCCATCCAGCAGCAACTTTAGCATTATCCGAAAGAAATTCAATTCCTAAACGACCAGCAGGACAAACAATAACTGGAGGCAACGAAGAACCACTATATTTTCCAATTTTTTGAATTGGGTTAGTGGAACGATTATATATTACAACTTCATCTTCGGCAGAAACATTAAAATTGGTAAATGTTAGAGTAACCGAAGTAGCACCAGCAGGTTGAATAAACCAACGGCAATATGATTTATTGTTGTAGTTTGAAGATGCACTACCATCGCTAACGCTTCCACTTGGGGTAGTTAATAATTTTGTAGCCGAACAAAATGTTTCCGCATTGGTTGAATTATAGTTTAACAAAAATCCATCTTCTACAATGGTTGCATTAGTTTGAAAACGAACCAATGCTTTTGGTCCAGATACGTTAATAGCCGATGGGAGAGTTGTTCCAGAATAAGTTCCAACAACAGGGCTGGATGTAGTTTCACCATTATAAATGGTAATTATATCGCTACCACTTTCTGTATTTAATCTGGAAAAAGTGATGGAGATAGAGCCAGCATTATCTGGAGTGATTAACCATTGACAATCTTGATTGTTACCATAATTTCCAGCACCACTGTTATCTTCAACTGAACCATTTGAAGAAGTAAGTGTTTTTAAGGCGGGGCAAGCTGTAATAGGGCTACTAGGGAAGATGTTAACAACAGCTTGTTGTCCCGAATTAAATGTGCTTCCAGTAGGATTTAAGTTTGAAACTAAAAAATATCCGTTTCCATAACCACCCCAACCCCAATTAAAATGGAAATAGTTAGCATCGTCGTATCCATCGCAATTAAAAGCATGTCCACCAGATTGATCCGATCCAGCATAAACCATTGGTCTGTTCAAATTTAGATTGTCTTTTAGCAAAGTAATCCACGAAGATTCAGTATAACTCCATCTGTTTTTTGTACTAATTGTATTCGAATATTTGAAATAATTTTTTAAAGCTGTTGCCGCATATTCTGTTTGAGAGCCAGAACCATCGGCAGCATAGTTCATGTTAACTGCAACACCAATATGATATATCAATTTTGCAACCGATGTATTATAATTTGTTACATCGTCTGTCATCGCACTCCAATCGTATGTAGTTGTTCCATAATTTGCCGATTGTGTACCATATCCAGATGCATTATAGCTATGAGTTCCAGTTCCAGTATCGGGATAACGATGATAATACATAACCATAGATGTCGATAATGCAACGCATCCATTCGGTACATGACCGTCATAACCGCTAGGTGCAGCTTCGTCTTCGGGACAAAGTTTATTGTAATATCTATCTTGATTCCAAATGGATGTAATAAGTGGCCCAACAACTACATTTGATTTAGGTGCATTTATTTGAGGATTTTCAACAGTTAGTCTGTTCCATTCATTTACTGTTTTTTCTTCTGGAATTAAATTGTTTTTAATCGAATATTCTATTTGAGTTTCGTAGCCATTTATCCAGTATTTTGTAGATGGAGCCATATAATTCAAATCGAAATTAAATTGAATCGAATATCCTAAAACTGGCCAAACAGTATTGTCGGCACTAACTAAAACAAAGCCCTTTGGGATAGTGTTTATTACATACAATAATACATTTTGATTGCTATTATCGTAAACAGCATCAATGGATTTAATGTCGATTACGGATTGAATTTCCATACCACGAGCTGCATAGCGCTCTGCCATGTAAAACTTTGCTATTTTCATAGCAGTTTGACTGTCAATAGGAGCTCCGTTAATCAATCCAATACTTAAATAGATAAAGAAAATATTGATTAATAGTTTTTTCATAATTGTGTGATTTGTTTAAATTATTTTTCTGAAATCTTTACAAATATATAAATTGTAATTTAGTCTGTTTTTTTTCTAAAAACTTTTAACAAAGATGTAACAAAAAATATTTTAGTTGCATTTACTGTATCATATTAAAAAAAACTTGTAGGTTTGTTCTCAAATAAACAGAACAATCATGAATATACTTTTAAAAAATATCGACAAACTAGTTCAAGTTGAGCTTGAACCTAAATTACTTAGGGCAGGAAAAGAAATGAAAGAAATGAATACAATTGATGATGCTTGGTTATTTATCAGTGGTGGACTTATTCATTCATTTGGAAAAATGTGTGATTTTGATAAACATAAAATTAACGATTCAAACGGATTTACTTCCGAAATTGACGCAAAAGGCAGAATGGTATTTCCATGTTTTTGTGATTCTCATACTCATTTGGTTTACGATGGTAGTCGCGAAATTGAATATATCGATAAAATCAAAGGACTATCGTACGAAGAAATAGCAAAACGTGGAGGAGGCATTTTAAATTCGGTAAAACGATTGCACGAAGCTAGCGAAGATTCATTGTTTAATCAAGCATGGCAACGCTTAGAAGAAATAATTTCGTTTGGAACTGGTGCGGTTGAAATAAAAAGTGGATACGGTTTAACAACCGAAGATGAATTGAAAATGTTAAGGGTAATAAAACGATTAAAGGAAAAATCGCCCGTAACTATTAAATCTACTTTTTTAGGTGCTCACGCTGTTCCAAGTGAATATAAAGGACGTCAAGGCGAGTATGTCGATATGATTATCAATGAAATGATACCCATGGTTACTGCCGAAGATTTGGCTGACTATATCGATGTTTTTTGTGATAAAGGATTTTTTACGTTAGATGAAACCGAAAGAATTTTGATGGCTGGAATGAAATATGGGTTAAAACCAAAAATCCATGCCAATGAATTAGATTATTCGGGTGGAATTCAGGTAGGAGTGAAGTATGGTGCATTGTCGGTTGATCATTTGGAATACACTGGCGAAGATGAAATTAAATCCTTACTTGGCAGTGAAACAATGCCGACACTTTTACCAGGTGCTGCTTTTTTTCTGGGGATGATTTACGCTCCAGTTCGTAAAATGATAGACAGTGGCTTGCCCGTTGCTATGGCAAGCGATTTTAATCCAGGTTCATCTCCCTCGGACAATATGCAATTAATTCTTTCGATGGGTTGCATTAAGTACAAAATGCTACCCGAAGAAGCATTGAATGCAGTTACTCTTAATAGTGCCTATGCCATGGGAGTAAGCGATATTTTAGGTTCTATTGCAGTTGGCAAAAAAGCAAATGTTTTTATTTCAAAGCCAATTCCAAGTGTCGAATATATGCCTTATTCATTCGGAAGCAATAAAGTAGATAGGGTAATTTTAAATGGGAAAATTTATGCATAATCAGTGTCCGCAAGAAAACAATGAGTTTTTTTTGCAAGGACTAATTAGGTGTAAAATTTTCGAAATTCAATTTTAAGTAATTTAAGAATAAATGTTGCATTAATTTTCGTGAGTTTTGCAATTATTTCGTATTTTTGAAGAAAAAAAATAAAATTAAAAACTAAATAATTATATTATGGGCTTATTTGATAAATTAAAAAATGAATTACTCGACATTATTGAATGGGTCGATAGTTCGCAGGATACTTTAATATGGAAATTTCCTAGGTTCGAAAATCAGATTAAAAATGGTGCTCAATTAACAGTTCGCGAATCGCAAGTTGCCATTTTACTTGATAAAGGTCAAATTGCCGATGTTTTTCAACCAGGAATGCATCGTTTATCAACCGATAATATGCCAATATTGTCCACACTTCAAGGCTGGAAATATGGTTTCAATAGTCCATTTAAAGTAGATGTATATTTTGTTAGTACAAAACAATTCACTAATCGCAAGTGGGGAACTAAAAATCCTATTATGCTTCGCGACGCTGAATTTGGACCACTTCGCTTACGTGCGTTTGGTTCGTACTGTTTTAAAATTCAACAAAATCCTACAAAATTCTTCAAAACTATTGCCGGCACAAATCCAGATTTTAAAACCGAAGATATTGAAGAACAATTAAAAAACTTAATTGTAACTCGTTTTACCGATTTTTTAGCCGAGTCTAAAATTGCTGCTTTAGATTTAGCAGCAAACTACAACGAATTATCAGGTGGAATCAGTAACGAAATTGCAAAAGATTTCGACGAAATAGGAGTGGACGTAACTAAGTTTTTAATCGAAAACATTTCGCTCCCCGAAGAAGTTGAAAAAGCTTTAGACAAACGTACTAGCATGGGTGTGGTTGGAGATATGGGAAAATATACTCAATTCCAATTTGCAAATTCATTGGAAGCATCCGCTCAAAGTGGCGGTGGTGGTTTGGCTTCCGATGCAATGGGCTTAGCTATGGGAATGGGTATGGCAAACCAAATGATGAATCAGCAAAATATGGGAATGCAGCAACAAAACCAGCAACAGCAACAGCAACAGCAACATCAGCAACAAAACCAAGCTACAGGTACTCCACCACCTCCAGTTCCAGGACAAGAACCATTTTTTATAGCCGTAAATGGTCAACAACAAGGACCTTTTACTCCTGTTGTTCTTCAACAAATGGCTAGTTCTGGTCAGTTTGATAAAAACACATTGGTTTGGAAAAATGGAATGGCTGGTTGGGAAGCTGCAGGAACAATTCCTGCATTGGCTCAGGTATTTCCAAATATGCCACCACCACTTCCAATGCCATAAAACACTTTTTAATAACCAAATAAAAAAAGCAACAAATTTTGATTTGTTGCTTTTTTTTTAGTAAAGGAAATAGAATTATAATTTCGATTCTACAATTTCTAAAATCTCTTTTTCTAAAGCAATAGCTTTTAGTTCAATCTCTTTCCCTTTAGCAATTATGTTTTGGGCAAACTCTTTATCTTCCAATCCTGCTGCATTAATTTTTACATTTAAAAATGCTCCAATAACAGCGGTTCGGCAACAAAGAGCACCAACGCCGGCATCGGTTACCGAATTAGGATTTCCAATTTCGGCCATGGCTTTACAAATATCAAAAGCTTCAAAAGATTTTTGCATGGTTATATAAGGAACTTCCGTTGCATATTTAGTAGCATTTTGAATGGCTTGTTTGCGTGTTTTTTTCTCTTCGTCGTTACTTTTTGGCAAACCAAATGCATCCATTATTCTATTAAACGAAACCGTATCTTCATCCACTAAATGCAAAAGCTCATCTTTTAATCTTTGACCAATTTCTGCCCAGTTTGAAAATTCTTCCCAACGTTCGTCCCAACCAGCTTTGTGCGAAGACAAATTGGCAACCATTGTTGCTAACGAAGCTCCCAAAGATCCAATATATGCACTAATTGATCCGCCTCCAGGTGCAGGCGATTCGGAAGCAGTTTCGTTGGCAAAACCAGTACATGTCAAATCTACCAATTTTGTATGTTTATTTTCCGATTCTAATAGGTATTCTATGATTTTTTCTTGCGGAATAAATGGCTTTAAATCATCTAATCCCATCGATTTAATTGCAATTTTAATAATTTCCGACTCCGCAATACCTAAGGATCGTTGTTGTTTTTTTAGAAAATACTTACCAGCTTCAATTAAAGCTTTTTTCGGAATCAAACCAACTACCTCCGAACCACTTACTCGAAGTCCACGTTCTTGAGCTTTTGTACAAATTTCATCAAATGCCACGTGTAAGGGCGTAATTGCAATATTGGTAATATTCATCGAAACTTGAGCAATACCATATTCATCAATAAACCAACCAATTGCTTTTGTTGCTTTTAAAGTTCCAGGAATCATAATATCATTTCCTTTGTCATCTTTAGCAACTTTGCCAGTTATTTGGTTGCCAACTCTTTGTGGACGACCTTTTTCACGAACATCAAATGCTAAAGCATTGGCACGTCGGGTAGAAGTAGTGTTTAAATTAAAATTTACAGCAATTAAAAAATCACGCGCACCAATTGCAGTTGCACCGGCAGTTGAGTTAAATGAAGCAGGTCCAAAATCTGGTTTCCATTCAGGTTTTGTGATTTTATCTTTCAAACCTTCGTATTCGCCCGAACGACAATATGCTAAATTCCGTCTTTCGGGAGTAAATGCTGCGTTTTCGTAACAATAAATCGGAATATTCAACTCTTCACCAACTCGTTTTGCAAGTTTATGAGCATATTCGACCACTTCTTCCATCGATATATTTGCAACTGGAACCAATGGGCATACATCGGTTGCTCCAAAACGAGGATGAGCACCATGATGGCGACTCATGTCGATCAATTCGGACGCTTTTTTTATCGCTTTAAATGCAGCTTCAATTACTTCATCGGGAGTTCCCACTAAAGTAACAACCGTGCGGTTTGTTGCTTGTCCGGGATCAACATCTAATAGTTTAACTCCATCCACTGTTTCAATTTCGTCTGTAATCTGTTTGATTATGCTCATGTCGCATCCTTCGCTGAAATTTGGGACACATTCAATAAGTTTTTTCATTTTATATTGGTTTTTTTAATTTCAAATTTTGTTGCAAACCTACAATTTTTTTACCAATTTATTATACCTGCCTATTCTATATTATTATATAAAATGTGCTTATTTTTGAATACTCAAGTCAAAAGAGTTAATCTAAAACCTTATATTTGCAAAAATGAATTTTATGAAATTTAATTATATCGATTCCATTCAGGATTTATTAAGAAGTTTATACGTGCCCGATTCATGGATAAACCTCAGTCGTTCTATTTTCTTAATTTTAGTTTTGATAATTATTTGTTTAATCGGTTTTTATCTTGCAAAATTTATTGTAATAAAAGTTATTAAACGAATAGTTAGACACACTAATAATCAATGGGATGACAAGTTGTTTAACAATAAGTTTTTTAAACGAGTTTCGTATCTAATTCCAGCTATTTTAATATACAAATTAATATCTTATGTACTACCAGATAATCCAGGATTGGTAAGCGTTATACTAACTGCTACAAACGTGTACATTATTATGATTATTTTATTATCGCTTTACACTTTGTTGGATACTTTTTCGGAAATATACACAGAGTGGGAGATTGCAAAATACAAGCCAATAAAGGGTTACATTCAGCTAATTAAGGTAATTTTGGCTTGCATTGCAATCATTTTAATTATTGCAGCAATTTTAGGGGAATCGCCTTTGTTTTTTTTAACTGGATTAGGTGCTTTAAGTGCAGTGTTGATGTTGGTTTTTAAAGATGCTTTACTTGGATTAGTTGCGGGTGTGCAAATTTCGGCAAACGATATGGCACGACCAGGCGACTGGATTACAATGGATAAATACAGGGCTGATGGCGACGTTATGGAAATTTCATTAACCACCGTAAAAGTCCAAAATTTCGACAAATCAATTGTTTACATTCCTGCTTATGTGATGATTTCAGACTCATTTATAAATTGGCGTGGCATGTACGAATCGGACGGGAGAAGAATAAAAAGAGCTATATATATTGACATGGACACGGTTAAGTTTTGCACTCCCGAATTGATTGAAAAATATACAAAAATTGAACTAATTCGCAAGTACTTAACGCAAAAACAATTGGAAATTGATGAATTTAACATACTCCATAAAGTGGATGAATCTATTCCTGTAAACGGACGAAAACAAACCAACATCGGTATTTTTCGCATGTATATGCAGGCTTATTTAAAAACCCTTAAAACAATTAATCAGGAATCCACTTTAATGGTTCGTCAATTACCATCGGCTGATAAAGGAATTGCTTTAGAAGTTTATGCTTTTTGCATTAGCAAGGATTGGGTAATTTTTGAAGAAGTACAATCGGATATTTTTGATCATTTTTATGCTGCATTAAAATATTTCGATTTAGCATTATACCAATCTCCATCAAGTAATAATATGAAAAATTTAATCGAAAACTCTCCCAAAATCTAAGATAAACATGATAAAATTTGAAAAAAAAGTGTTGTCAACCGGATTGAAGGTTATAGTTCATTGCAACAAAAACACTCCATTGGCTGCATTTAATATATTGTACGATGTTGGTTCTAGAGATGAACGTGAAGAAAAAACTGGCTTTGCCCATCTTTTTGAACATTTAATGTTTGAAGGTTCCGAAAATATTTCAAATTTCGACACCCACGTTCAGGAAGTTGGTGGCTCTAATAATGCATTTACTTCCAAAGATATTACAAATTACTACATTACTTTACCAGCAGTAAATATCGAAACTGCTTTTTGGCTCGAATCGGACAGAATGAACCAATTAGCTTTTTCAGAAAAATCACTCAAAATTCAAAAAAACGTGGTTTCGGAAGAATACCGTCAATCGTATCTAAATCAACCCTATGGCGACTCAATGTTGCTATTGCATCCACTGGCATATAAAGTTCATCCTTACAAATGGAATCCTATAGGAATTGACATATCTCATATCGAAAATGCAAACATTAAGGAAGTAAAAGATTTTTTTTATACTCACTATCGACCTAATCGGGCTACAATTTGTATTTCGGGGAATGTGGATGCAGATAAAATGTTCAAATTAGCCGAAAAATGGTTTGGCGATATTAATCCAAATTATGAATATGTTCGACTTTTACCTAAAGAACCAATTCAAACATCCGAACGACTACAAACCGTTTTTCGAAATGTGCCTACAAATGCTATATACAAAGCATTTCACATGGTTGAACGAATGAATGAAGAGTATTATGCGTATGATGTTTTATCCGATATTTTAGCTAATGGATCATCCTCCAGATTATATCAAAACTTATATAAAAAGCAGGGATTATTTAACGAAATTAGTAGTAGCATTTCGGGTAATGCCGGTAATGGTTTGTTTTATATCTTCGGAAAACCAACCGAAAACACATCGATTGAAAAAGCAAATGAGGCAATCGAAAATGAACTCAATTTATTAAAATCTGAAAAAATATCAGAAAATGAACTGGAAAAAGTAATTAATAAAATTATTTCCGTAATCATGTTTTCGAAGATGAACATTTTGAATATAGCTATGAATTTATCCTATTACGAGTGGTTAGGGGATATAGATTTAATTAATACCGAAATAGATAAATATCGAAGAGTTACTTCCAAACAATTACAAGATGCTTCAAATCAAGTGTTTAGCAAAATAAATTCATCTTCATTGTTTTACATATCTCAAAAAAAATAACAAACAAATAGTTGCAGACAACTTTTATTAATTATGTATTGTCTTGAAAATGAAATTGCCTAATCAAAATATGACAGAGGAAGAACTTGTAAGAGGTTGTGTAGAAGGGAAACCATTGTTTCAACAAGCTCTATACAAAAGGTTTGCAGGGATGATGAAGGGTGTTTGCATGAGATACTCAGACACGATTGAAGAGGCAGAGGATATTCTTCAAGATGGATTCATTAAGGTTTTTATGAATCTGAAGAATTTCCGACAAGATGGTTCTTTGGAAGGCTGGGTTAGAAGAATAATGGTGAATACTGCTTTAAACCATTATCGAGCGAATCAAAAATCGGCACATCACGCCAATATAGATGAAATTGGTGAATTTGTTCCAGATGTTCGAATCGATAATTACGACAAGCTAAACACTAGGGTGCTTCTAAAAATGATTGAAGAGTTGCCAACAGGTTATCGAATTGTATTTAACATGTTCGAAATTGAAGGGTACTCGCATAAAGATATTGCAAATGTTTTAAATGTTTCAATTAATACATCAAAATCTCAATTATTAAAGGCTCGAAGGGCACTGCAAATTAAAATAAATGAATTACAGAATTACGAAAATAAACGACTTGAATTATAACAATTACAAATATGGAATCAGGTAAAAATATTGGTGAAGTTTTCAAAGAAAAGCTTTATGATTACTCCGAAGAACCGAGTAATCAAGTTTGGGGAAACATCCAAAACAATCCCGATTTAATTAAATTCAACAAAAATGCTGGATTTAATCCTATCAAATACATTATTGGTGGTGCAGCCATTATTGTGCTTTCTACAATCGCATTAGTTGCTTACAACTATTTTCCAATTGAAAATACAAATAGCAATATTGCTAAAACAGAAACTGCTATTCCTAAAACAGAAACTCAAAATATTCAGACAAACAATGTGCTTGAAAATAAAGAGCTTAAAAATACTACTAAATTACCATCAAACGACAATAAAAATCTGGATAAACATGGAGTAATCGAACCTAATAATTTGGTTAATTATACTCCAAAAAATAATAGTCCTCTTATTATTATTAATGATTTGAACAATTCAAACAAAAATGAATTTGTAGCCTTAACTAAAACGGAAACAAACGAAACAAAAACGCCAATCAATACTAATGTAACAAATCGTTCTGAAAGTGTTCATAAATCAGTAAATGAAACTACCCCTTCACGAACAATTAAAAATGTGATTCCAATAGTTGCAAGCCACGATACTATTATTTGTCTTTGGTCTGGAATAAATCTTTCGGTTGGCGGTGCTACAAGTGTAATTTGGAGTAATGGAAGCAATGCAAACCAAATATATGTTGAGCCAAGCGAATCTACAGTATTTTCGGCTAGAGTTACAAACTCCGAAGGTAACGACACAACCATAAAAGTATTTGTACAAGTTGTAGATTGTTTCCAAATTTATATGCCAACTGCTTTTACACCTGATGGTGATGGATTAAATGACGAATTTAAAGCAGTTTACAATGGAAACATTAACGATTTTGAAATGATGGTTTTTACTCGTTCGGGTAAAAAAGTATTCGAATCTAGCGATATTAATTTTGGATGGGATGGTAAAATTAATGGTTCGCAGATTGAAGAAGGTGCATATTTTTACGTAATTCGTTACAAAGATGCAACCGATAAAGTTAAAGAACAAACTGGGCAAGTTATATTATATCGAAGTAGATAAATTCTTTTATCAAATAAAAATGGCTATCTTAAAATAAGACAGCCATTTTTGATTTAAAGAGTTGAGTTTTTCAACATCGAATACAAGTTCTATTTCAATAATAATCAATTAATTTGAACTGTTTAAATATTCCGATTCGCTAGCTGGCAAATACCAATGACAAAATTTCATAACGCCTCGACATAAAGATGTCTATTGTATATTTATTCGCCTCGGTGAACACTCGGATTTGTAATCCGATTAATTTTTCGTTCGTTCGGATTGCAAATCCGAACTAGCTTTTATAAATAGTGCTTGTAAAAAAAACACTGCGTTTTCTTACAAGCACTAACTAGATTAAGTTGAGCTTTTTAAAATTGGTTTTACTTTTTTGTAATTTTAATTTCAACTCTGCGATTCATTTGTGTGAGTTCGGGTGTGGATTCATCAGTTCGTGGTCTGGTTCGTCCATATCCTTTATATGTAAGTCGTTTTTTACTTATCCCTTTATCAATCAAAAAATCGTACACACATTTAGCACGTTTTGTCGAAATGTTGTCATCATCGCTTGAAATGCAACAAATATGACCTTGAATTTCAATTTCAATACCTTGGTATTCATGCAAAATATCGGCAATACCTTCCATTACATCCAACGATTTAGGAAGTGGAACAGCTTGACCTGGGTAAAATTGTATCGATTCAAAAACAATTAATTCTCCAACTTCAGCTTCTGCAATATGTTTTGTGTTATCTATAACTTTAGTTTCTTCAAGTTTTTTTTCGATTACTTTAGTTGGAATAATCTCAGCTTCTATTTGTTTAGCAACAACAATAACTTTTGTTGCTATGTGAATGGTGATTTCGGCTCTGCGATTTAAGGAATCTTTTTCGATGGAATATTTTAATTTGCTTTTTCCAAACGAATTTTGTGAAATAATTGATTGACTTACACCATTATTAATCAGAAGTTGTAAAACCGATGCAGCTCGAGTTTGCGAGAGCTTATCATTTAATTCAATACTTCCTTTCGAATCGCAGTGTGCATCGATTACAATAGAAGTAATAGTTGAATTTGTGCCTACTTTTAATTTTTCTAGAATTTTATCTTGACGCACTTTACTGAGAATTGCTGAATTGTTTTCAAAATAAATCTCCAATTTTTCTTGCGAGTTTATTTGAGAAAACAATGAATTAAGGATGGTGAAAAATAAGATGATAAATGTAGTTTTTTTCATGAGATTATAATTTTAATGCAAAAAAAAAGGAGTTCCACTAAGAAACTCCTTTTTTTTCAAAATATTATTTATTTATGAATAATAAATTTGGATGAGAAATTAGTTTTGTTACCACGAATGTTTACAATGTAAGTTCCAACCGACAAATCGTTGCAATCAATTCGTTCTTGATATTGACCAATATTTAAGGTTCCCATATCAATATCGCGAACAATTGTTCCTTTTAAATCGAATATTATAATTCTAACATTGTCAGCTGATTGAATAGAGAAAGAAACATTTGTATAATCGTTAGCAGGATTTGGGAAAATCTTCATAAATGAATTGCTAATAGCAGTATTATCACGAATTGATTCGGCAGGATAGAAGAAGTTGCTGTTGTAGAAAATGCCTCTGCCGTGAGTTCCAATGTATATATAACCAGTATTAGTAACACCAGGGAATAAGCTTAACACGTAGTTTCCATCTGGGTCAATAGCAATACCAGTATCTGGATTAGCAAAATTTGATTGTTGACGAATCATGAAAACAGGTGCACGTCCACCAATACCCTGATTTTCTTCTGTCCAAGTTGGACTTGGAGCAGTAATATTTTCGGTTGTAAACATTCCATATTCAGAACCAATAACAACATACTTGCTATGATTCATTTCGATAAGAGAAGAGTAAACTGGAATTTTTGGCAAGTTACCTTGTTTAGAAACAAATGTTGGAGCAACATCGGTACCATCTTCAGAATAATAGATATATGAAGATTGATTACCAAAATTACCTAAAGTTACCACTACTTTATCAGGATTATACCAATTTGCAGAAACAGAAGTTATAGTTCGGTTTGGATAATTAGCGATTTTTGTAACTGTTAACGCATATTGCGAACTACCAGCATCCAAATAAACAGAATCAGCATAATTTTTTAATCCCGAAATGCGATATACATTACCTGAATAAGTTCCTACAAATAAGTGATTACCATCTTTACATGAGCTCATTGTAGAAACCGTACCTTCAATGGCCGCAATATTTATCCAAATTGGTCTTTTTCCAAAAACTAAAGCTTCACGAGTCATCCAAACACCACCTGATATACCAAGATAGAATTTTGATTGAGCGATATCTTGAAGTCTAATAGAATCACCATCGCTTATATTGCTTGTTAAGATATGACGGATAGGGTATCTGTTGTTTTTACTTTTACCACGAATTGTTTCACCAGCTATATAATTTTTATCTGCAATAAATGTAATTGAATCTGGAGTATAAACGTCGTTAATACTTTCCCAATGATAAATTGGAGTTACAAAAGCAGCTGTAAAAATAGGATCTGTACCAGCTGTATTCAACATTTTTAAAGCATAAAATTTATCTACATCTTCGTAGTTTTCACCTTCGTCAGGCGAGCGGCGAGCATTTCCATAATATACAGATGTAAATAAAACTTTAGAATTAATAATTGAGAAAGCTGCAAAACCACCATCACCACCTTGTACACTTTTTGCACTTTGAGCTGTATTTCCTTTTAAGTTAATATATTGTGTTCCA
>JBBQWB010000033.1:0-29394 GCA_038210985.1 Bacteroidales bacterium | reverse complement strand
TCTCTGTATTCTTTCCATTTAGCCTTGCATGACGCCTCATCTGGATATTGTGCGATAAAATTTAATAGATTCATAGCTGAAATCTTCATTGATTGAATTGCAAAGTTAAATAATTTAGGCGAAAGATTGAGTATTCATTTTTTTTAATTTTGTTATCATTGTTGTCCGATAAAATAAATAAATTTTGCTTTGGGTGTAAATTACTTCAATCAATTTTTGCCTCAATCCTAAAGGATGAATTGATTTTCAGCAATTTACACACTTGAGGGCAGGGGCAATAAATTGCGGAAAATCCATATTTTTAAAATACACAAAAACAAACCCTGCCTTCCTTCATTTTACCTATTAGCTTGTTATACAACATCATACAACAGATGTCAAAATTTATATCGGACAACAGTGTTTTGTTATATTGAAGCCTCTGGGCTAAATGGAAATATTTTTTTGACCGTAGGTCTATTGTATCATTTGGAAATATTTTATTTTGGATTTCTCATTCCACTGCGATTCATTACTAATGATGAATTTAATTCGCCGTGGCAACCGATGGATTGCTCGGATTTGTAATCTGAGCTTACATTATAATTCAAGCAATTTTAGTTTGTTCGGATTGAAAATCCGAACTAGCTAGAGGAGCTTTTCGCTTGGTCATTCTGATTCACCGCGGCGAATCAGAATGAATGCTACGGTGTTTTCCTGCCGATAGAAATTATGTATAAAAAAAATCCCTGCAAAAACTGCAAGGACTTTTTAATTTAGGATAAAATATATTAAACGTTCTTTAAAATAACTGCTGTACCCATTCCGCCGCCAATGCAAAGCGATGCAAGTCCATACACATTATTTTCACGTTTCATTTCGTGAATTAGAGTAACCACAATTCTATTTCCAGATGCACCAATAGGGTGACCAAGAGCAATTGCACCTCCATTTTTATTGCATCTTTCGTCAAAAAATTTAGCATCTACACCATGATCTTCGCAAAGTTGTTTCATTACGCCAATCGATTGAGCAGCAAATGCTTCGTTAAGCTCCAAAACTTCCATATCGATAAGTTTTAAACCTGCTTTAATAAGAGCATTTTTAATTGCTGGAACTGGTCCCATTCCCATAATGGAAGGATCCACGCCACCTTGTCCTACTGCAATAATTTCAACCAAAGGAGTTAGTCCATATTTTTTAACAGCATCTTCGGAAGCAATCATTACAAATGAAGCTCCGTCGTTAATACCCGAAGAATTACCAGCAGTAACAGTTCCATCTTTTTTAAATGCTGGACGCAATTTTGCTAATTTCTCTTCATTTGAATTTCTATTAATATGCTCGTCTGCATCAAAAATAATAGTTTCTTTACGCGACACAAGTTCAACGGGAACAATTTCTTCCACAAATTTGCCGGCATCTTGAGCTTTTGCAGCTTTAAATTGCGATGCTGCTGCAAATTTATCTTGTTCTTCTCGAGTAAGATTGTATTTTTCAGCAATATTTTCGGCAGTAACACCCATGTGATAATCGTTAAAAGCATCCCACAATCCGTCAAGTATCATGTGATCCTCGTTAACCATATTTCCCATTTTATATCCTGATCTAACCTGTCCAGAAATTAAGAATGGAGCACCCGACATGCATTCGGTACCGCCAGCAATAATAACTTCAGCCTCGCCAGCTCTAATAGCCGAAAAAGCATTTGAGATTGCTTTCATTCCTGATCCACAAACCATATTTATTGAATATGCCGGAACATCAATAGGAATGCCTGCGTTCACAGATGCCTGGCGAGCAACACCTTGCCTTTGTCCTGCCGAGAGAATGTTTCCAACAATTACCTCATCAATTTTTGAGGGATCAATTTTAGTTTCTTCCAAAATATTTTTCAATACTACGGAAGCGATATCTGGAGCACTCATTTGTGTAAGCGAACCTCCAAATTTTCCTACTGCAGTTCTTTTTGCTGCAACTATAAAAACTTTTTTCATAATACTAAATTTATTTTAAATCCCTTACGGAATCTGATTATTGCAATTATTTTACGCCTTCATATCACAAAGGTCGTCGGAGATAATAAGCTTTGCTTCGGTAGCTTCTTGCACTTGCTCAATCGTAAACAAAGGATTAATTTCATTTAAAACAATACCTTTTTCTGTAATTTCCATGACTCCCATTTCGGTTATAATGGTATTTACTTGTCCTTTAGCTGTTAAAGGTAAATTGCATTTATTTAATATTTTGGGATCTCCTTTTGCAGTGTGTTCCATCGCCAAAATTACACGGCGTGCACCTGTTAGCAAGTCCATAGCACCACCCATACCAGGTGTTAATTTCCCCGGTATCGACCAATTGGCTAAATCGCCATTAACATCTACCTGCATAGCACCAAGCACCGTAACATCCACGTGTCCACCCCTAATAATAGCAAATGATTTAGCGGAATCGAAAGAAGAAGCTCCAGAAAAAGCAGTTATATATCCACCTCCGGCGTTTATCATATCTTCGGATTCGCTTCCAGCTTCGGGAGTTGGTCCCATTCCAAGCAAACCATTTTCACTCTGCAGCGTAAGTTTAATTCCTTTAGTTAAATAATTAGGAACACATGTAGGCAAACCAATTCCTAAATTAACAACATCCCCATCTTTTAATTCGAGTGCAACTCGTTTAGCGATAACTTCGCGTATTTGATTTTTATCCATATCTAAAGATTATTTATTTTGTCTTCTATTTAATTCTTGAGCAATATAACTACCCACATCATCCGCATAAGAATTCATGCTAAAACCAGCATCGTATCCTAATTCCTTAGCCAATTCATGCGAAAGGCGAGGTCCACCGCAAATAAGTAGAACTTTGTCACGCAAGCCTTCTGCTTCTAACATCTCAACAAGCTCTATGAGGTTTTGAATATGCACATCTTTTTGTGTAACCGTTTGCGAAACCAACAAAGCATCGGCTTTAAGTTCAATTGCTTTGGCTATAAAATCTTCATTTAGCACTTGCGAACCCATATTTAGAGCATCGAACATTTCGTAGCGTTCCAGACCATAATGCCCAGCATATCCTTTCATGTTCATAATTGCATCTATGCCAACCGTATGTGCATCCGTTCCTGTACTTGCACCTATCACAACTATTTTTCTTCCGATATTTTCTTTAATAAAATCATCCGTTTCTTTCATTCCCCAAACCGTTGAATCAACTTTTGGAACATTAATAGTCGTATAATCGACAGTATGAGTACACGAACCGTAACAATTAAAAAACGTAAAGCCTTTTGTTAATTCTTTATAATATACAACCTGAGGGTTTTCAAAACCCATTTTTTTCATTAGTTGCTTTGCAGCTTCTATGGCTTCGTCGTTGCATGGAACAGGCAGCGTAAAACTTAATTGTGTTTTACCATCGTTCATTGTATCGCCGTAAGGCTTAACGTTTTTATGATCAAGCGTTTGATCGAAGTCGTTTTTATCCATTGAATATAATCCACTCATTATTTTTGCTCTCCTTTCATCAAATTTATAAACGGATTAAAATAGTTTTCGGTTTTTGCAACAACACCTGCTAGTCCTTTTCCACCATTTTTAGGACGTTTAATATCTGCAAATATTCCTTTTTCCAAGGCATCAAATAATCCTTCTTTTTCAATTTCACTTAACAGTTGAAAAGCGTCATCCAAAACCTTTTGAGCTCTTTTTTGAATAATTCCATCTTTTTTAAATTCTACCTCATCTCCAATATTTCTCATATTATTGAAAACATATTGAGCATTTTCAATGGCAAGATACCTATCCGACATAAAAGGCGTGTGAACCGCTTCTGTAATCATTCCAAGCAACTGAATGCCTTGTCCTGTCCATACCGAAATTTCATTAAAAAGAGCATTTTGTATTTGTCCTCTAAAAATATTACCAGTCATAAATTTGGTTGGTGGCATATATTTAGGAGTTGCTTTTGGAAAAATTTCGCGAAGCATTTGAGCTTGTGCTAATTCATATAAAAATCCATTTTCGAGTTCCGGATTCATTTCAAATGCGTGTCCTAATCCCATTTGCTCTTCGGGCATCCCTGCCAAAACTGCAAGTTGCTCATTTATAAAATCGGAAGCCAAAACAGTATGAGCCTGTTCAAAAGCATCGGCAGTAGTAAGATAATTATCTTCGCCAGTGTTGATAATAACGCCTGCAAAACCATTTATTACTCTTGAAAAATATTGATCGATTATAGTGCGTTGCATATTTATATCCCTAAAAAGGATTCCATAAAGAGCGTCGTTAAGCATTACATCAAGACGTTCGATGGCTCCCATTGCAGCAATTTCGGGCATACATAATCCAGAGCAATAATTACAAAGCCTGATGTATTTTCCAACTTCTTCTCCCACCTCATCAAGTGCTTTACGCATTATTCTGAAGTTTTCTTGCGTCGCAAAAGTACCACCAAAACCCTCGGTAGTTGCTCCATACGGAACAAAATCTAACAAACTTTGACCAGTTGTACGAATTACTGCAATTACATCCGCACCCTGACGTGCAGCAGCCTGAGCCTGAACCACATCTTCGTAAATATTTCCAGTTGCCACAATAACATAAAGATAGGGTTTTTTACCATCTCCGTTATTTTTAATGAAATCGGTACGTTTTGCCACATTCGCTTTAATTTTTGCAATGCTTTCATCCACCAAAGGCATTATTGCATTTTGTATTTTTTCTATTGGATGGGTGCTAATTGCTGTAATGTCTAAAGTTCCTGTTGCAATTTTTTCGGCAATTCCCTGAGGTGCAAGCCCTGTTTCTAAAATTGCATTGCCAAGATAATACAAAATGCCCTGCCCTGTTGCACCTTTATCGTGCAATTGGTTTATCACCACGTTTGGCAATGGAACGTCATTTTTATCTACTCCATCAATACCAATTAAACGACAAAGCGTACGCTCAACCGAAACGGTTGTGTAATTTTCTACAAATTTCTGAACTTCTTCCGAAATGCTTCTTGCAAGCTTTTTTGCGTCGTTAACTTTATTAAAATCTAATCCTAATTTGTCGGTTCTCATTATAAATACAATATAAAAATCTTTAATTATTTAGTTTTGACAAAATTAAGAAAAATCTTTCATTAAAACAAGATGACTTGGGACAGGTTTTAGATGATATTTTAAAATATAAGAATGAAATCCAGCAGGCGATTTACAGCTGGTAATATTGAATATTTATCGGATGGTTAACTTAGTCCTTGCAAAAAACTCAGTGTTTTCTTGCAGACACAACTTAGTTTTTTAAATACGATTTTGCCATATCAATCAACTCCTTATCCACATCCAAAATTTCAGCTATTCTAATTGCCTCAGCTGGCACCGAATCATCCGAAACCTCCATAAGAGAGTAATCCATATAATCGTTTAGGTTTTTCACCGATATTTTTTCGGAATTTGTTTCTTCTTTAAGCCCTTTCACTCTTAAACGGCGACAATCTGCTTTAATGCCACTGTAATGCGTGGTGATAAGCGTGTCGAGTTTATAATTTTTCATAATACTTACAAAAGCAGAAACCAGGGCCTTCCCTTCGTCCGGATTTGTTGTACGGGCTAATTCATCTACAAGTGCAAGAATAATTTTTCCAGCCTTGGCTTTTGTAATAATATCGTGAATATTCAATATTTCCATGGCAAACGACGACAAACCGTTTAATTCGTTGTTAATATCTCCGATGCTTAATATAATATCGTCCACAATTTTTATTTTTGCTTCTTTTGCCGGAACATAAAATCCAAATTGAAACATTAGTTGACTAAGTGCTAAAGTTCTAAGCAAAACAGTTTTACCCGACATATTTGCACCAGTAATCAAAACTGGTTCTTGCTCTAAACGAATATCAATTGCTTGAAAATATTTGTTTTGACCGTGTAAAATAGATTTGATAAAAGGATTAAAAAGCTGTTTGTACTCCGTAACACTTTCATCAAATTGGGGTTTGCATAAATTAAAATCACTTACAAGCATCGCTTTTGCAATCAAAACATCTAAATGAGCAATCCTAGTGAAATTAACTTTAAGATGTTGCGAAAAACCAGCAAGTTGTTGTGATAATCTTTTTCTAATTTTATCTTCCATTTCGACACATTGCTGTCTTAACAGCTCCGCTTTATCAAGTTCTTCATCATGTACTTGCTGCTGAACTTTGCGAAGCTCTGATAATTCATCGCTGTATGACGAGTAAATATAAAAGGACGATTCTCCATTATTATCCGGATCCAGAAGTTTTATTACTTCACTAAGATTGTGCAATTCAAATATATCAAATCCTTTTTTACAAAGTATATCGCTAACAGAATTTGAAATTAGAGCAAATTTTTTGATTTCAAACAGCTGAATATCATCTAGTACAAGTTCTTTGTCCAGATTTTTTAAAGTTCCCAAAATGCTATTAAGTTGGTGCAAACGCAGTTTTAAATTATCTATATCTGCATTTGATAATGATTTTTTTACAAATCCAATAGTATATTCCAGATATTCTAATTCAACTTTAAGGTCAAATGGTTTATTAAAAAATACAGTTTGCATTAAAAACTCTCTACCTGGGCATGAAGATATTTTCAGGTTATCGAATATAAATCTCAAACCCTCGTTGTTTTTAATATGTTCTTTAAAATTTTTCACTTGATAATTTTTTAATGTCATAAACTGGCAAATTCAATTCTTTAGACAATATTGCCTGCAATTTTTCGGAGTCGAGTAAAAAACCATTTGGAGCCAAAGGATTTATACAAACCGCCATAAGGTTAGTTTTAAGCAACACTTTTATTTTCCCACCTTTTTCTAAAAAAGAGTTTACAGAATTTTGTCCAGCAAATATTCGAGTAAAATCTCTCACAATAATTTCGGTTTTGTCGATATTTTTTTGCACTCTAAGTACATCGAGTATTTTGTCATTTAAAACTCCACTAATATAAATACGATTTCCATATGCAAAAAGATTATCCACCGTCTTGTCCAGCATAAATACCGAAGGGATATTTAAATCGTGTAAATTATTACTGTCATCTATTGCCCACAAGCCACTTTCGATACTTAATAATTTGTCTGTAATATTCGATTTCCAGGGATGTAATTTTATTAAATCGTGCAAATATGCCGTTTTTTTAACAAGCACTGGAATATTTGCCGAAAGTGCGGCACCCGTAGTAAGTATCATACTTTCGGTAACCGATGGCGACCCAAAACTTTTGCGCGACAAAGCTCCGTCAACTATAACAATATCTGGATTATACGACAATAAGTCTGCAATTACCTCTTTTAGCCAAACCGTTTCGGGAGGTCCCGAAAATATAAGTTTACCTTTGGATTTGGCTTTGGCAGTTATCAATCTGCCCAGTGATGTTTTTCGGGAAGACACATTTAGTATTTCCGCATCGATAAACTTTTGTGCGAAATGTTTTTCGGAAGTAACAAAAATCGAATTACAATTAAGCTCAATCTCGGGTTTTCGTGTATTTGTAACCTGATCCAAACTTTCTCCATCAATCCCAATGGAAGTAATTGCTGGAATTTTATTTTCTTCTGCCAGTCTCTTTAAAATATAATTCAAACACTCTGTTTTGCCTGTATTTTTCTCTGTTCCGACAATCGAAAGACTTTTATGTTTTAATATATCTTTTATAAATGGCAATTAATAATTTTTTAAATATCAACAAACCCTTTTCGTTTCAACTATACTTTTCTTACCAAACGATTTATACTGAGTAATCTCAATATAAATCGCTGTAAGTTAAAGGAATAAACCTTAAATAAACTTCAAATTTTAATTAAAATTTGAAGTTTTATATTTTACTATTTATGTCTTTTTTTTCTAGATAACCCTTCTGGTTCGAGAGACAATTTATCGCCGCGTAATAAGGAAGCAACTCCTTCATTCTGCAGTGCATCCTTGCAATCTTCGCACTCGCATTTATTGTCATAATTTGTTGGTTCGGTATAGGTGGTAATAACTCCTTCGAAGTTGCGTAACACTACTCTTCCAGGGCTTTGAGAGATTATATACGTTGGCATAACTGGTGTTTTTCCACCGCCACCTGGAGCATCTACAACATACGTTGGAACTGCATAACCAGATGTATGTCCACGTAAGTTTTCAATAATTTCGATTCCTTTTGAAACAGGAGTTCTAAAATGCTCAAGTCCCATCGATAAATCGCATTGATAAATATAATAAGGTCGCACTCTAATTTTGACAAGATCCTGGACCAATTTTTTCATCACGTGAACACAATCATTAACGCCTCTGAGTAAAACCGATTGATTTCCAAGAGGAATACCAGCATTTACAATTTTTGCACAAGCTTCGGTGGATTCAATCGTCACTTCTTTAGAGTGATTAAAATGCGTATTTAGCCAAATTGGATGATACTTTTTGAGCATATTTACAAGGTCGTCGGTAATTCGTTGAGGACAAACCACCGGGGTTCGAGTTCCAATTCTGATAATTTCTACGTGCGGAATTGCTCTAAGTCTCTGAATTATCGATTCCAGCATTTTATCCGAAACCATCAATGCATCGCCACCAGACAATAAAACATCTCTAACCTGAGGAGTTGCAGCAATATAATCGATTGCTTTTTGTATTCTATCCGAAGGAGATTCTTTATCGTTTTGTCCAGCAAATCTACGACGTGTACAATGACGACAATACATAGAGCACATGTCTGTAATTAAAAACAATACTCTATCTGGATATCTATGAGTAAGCCCTGGGACTGGAGAATCTTCGTCCTCGTGCAAAGGGTCCAAAAGATCGGCAGCCGATTGATGGGTTTCCAAACCAGTTGGTATCGCTTGTTTACGAACTGGACAGTTGCGGTCATTAGGGTCAACTAAACTAAGATAATAAGGTGTTATTGCCATGCGTAAAGTTTGCAATGATTTGGCAACACCATCTTCCTCTTCGGGAGTTAATTTGATGTATTTTTTTAACTCATCAAGGGTTTCTATTCGGTTTTTCACTTGCCATTTCCAGTCGTTCCATTGCTCGTCGGTAACATTTGGAAACATTAGTTCTCTTCCTTTACTCATCATAATATCTTAATTTTTAAACATATAATTTTTCAAATAATTTTCTTATTTCTGGTGATTCACGCAAAATACTTATAGTAAGATCTGCATGGCCTTTTGCATAACCGTTTCCTACAATAAGATTAATATCTTTTCCAATACCTTCGGCACCAAGAGCAGCTTTTGTAAATGAAGTTGCCATCGAAAAGAAATAGATTAATCCCTGACTTTTAGTAATGAGGATAGAAGTCATCTCGGTATTTGGTATATTCACATTATTAATAACAACTTCACAACCCCTTGGACCAGTAATTTCGGTAACTTTATTATACACTTCCATCACATTAGTAGCATCTGCAACAATAACATGATGGGCAAGTTTCAGATCAACAATTCTTTTAGCATTTTCGGCAGAATATTCAACTACTATAACCTTACCGTGAGGTCCTACATTTTTCATTGCCTGATAGCAACATAAAATGCCTGATTTTCCACCACCTCCAATAATGCAAACAGTATCTCCTTCTTTTACCAATCTATCAACCTGAGCTGGAGCACCTGCAACATCAAGAGCTGCCAAAGCAAGTTTTTCGGGTAAATCTTCTGGTAAAATTGCATAAATTCCACTTTCGAATAAAATTGCTTCGGCTTTTACATCAATTTGATCGTGAGCAACATCCAAATTTATGATTTCATGAATTTTTAAGGGAGTAAGCGAAAGAGAAACTAAGGTGGCAATTTTATCTCCAACTTTCAGTTTTTTCTTGGGAAAATCGGGACCTATTTCTTTAACTGTTCCAATCAACATTCCACCCGAACCTGTAAAAGGGTTTTGCATTTTGCCTCGTTCATTTACAATCGAAAGAATCATTTCTTTCATCTTATCCACATCATCCCCACATTCTTGTCGTATTTGAGTGTAACTAGCCGAATCTATATTAAGTGTATTAACTTCAATAAGCAACTCATTGCTATAAATTGACATATTATTGTCTAATTTTAGGGCTGGTTGAGGTAAAGTGCCTTTTGGTTCAAGCACCCTATGAGTTCCGTATATGCATCCTTTATTCATTGTTTAGCTTTGTTTAACAAGGTAGTAATTCTATTATTTAATCTTTATTTGTTTTATAATCAGTGGTTACACAAAAGGTAACCACCGATTAAATTTTGTTTATTTTAAAGCAAATTTTTACTTATCTGCAAGTTAAGCGTACATCTCGGTAAATATATTTCTAAGTTTTTCGCTTTCTTCGAGAAGTGCCAATGTAATTTCGGCATGTCCTTTAGTATATCCATTACCAACAATCATTGTTACATCACTGCCCACGCCTTCGGCTCCAAGAGCAGCTTTTGTGAAAGAGGTTGCCATGGAAAAGAAATAAACAAGTCCAGTGTTTTTAGTACATAAAATACTGGTCATTTCGGTATCTGTAATGTTAACATTATTAATTGTAATGTCTGCCATTTCGCCCTTGGTTAATTCATCTATTTTTTCCAAGATTGCAACAGGTTGAGTTGCATCACCAGAAAACACATGGTCGCAGAAACCAAGTTCTATCAATCTTTTTGTACTTTTTTCACTATGGCACAAACCGATAACATTACCTGTAACCCCAGCACGTTTTTTGGCTTCGTAGCAACACAACATACCCGATTTACCACCTGCACCAATAATTAATACAGTATCGCCAGGTTTCACAAGTTTTGCAGTTTGAGCTGGAGCACCAGCTACGTCTAAAGCAGATAAAACAAGACTTTCGGACATGTTTTTTGGAATTTTTGCATAAATTCCGCTTTCAAATAATATGGCTTTGCCATCAATATCTACTTGATCAATGTCTGAACGAATATCTTTTATTTTGTCAATACGAAGAGGAGTTAAAGATAAAGATACAAGTGTAGCAATTTTATCTCCTACTTTAAGATTAATTTTATCTTTAATAGCATCTCCAATTTTTTCGACAGTTCCTAAAAGCATTCCACCTGAACCCGTAACTGGGTTACGATGTTTTCCTTGTTTCGCAACAATATCCATCATTATTTCGGCGATTTTTGCTTTGTCTCCGCCAGCTTGTTCTTCAATTTGGGTAAAACTTGCAGAATCAATATTTAAAGTCTGTACGTCAATCAAGATTTCGTTATCCCAAATTTCGTCCATATTATTATCAATTTTATTTGCAGGTTGTGGCAAAACTCCTTTTGGCTCAATTACTCTGTGTATTCCGTATTTATTTCCTTGCTTTTGCATTTTTTTTGAAATTATTAAATTGTTATTATTAGTTTTTAATTGCTTTAAGTCCGAGTATTTGACGAGCTTCGGCAGGAGTTGCAATTTCTCTTCCGAGTTCTTTTGCCATTCTTACAACTTTGGCTACAAGTTCGCCGTTTGATTTTGCAAGAACTCCTTTTGAAAGGTACACATTATCTTCAAATCCAACTCTAACATGGCCTCCATGAATAATTGCAGCCACTGCAAGTGAGAATTCAAATCTGCCAACACCTGCAACCGTATAAGTTGAACCAGCAGGTAAGCTGTCGGTTAAAAATACAAAATCTCTGAGGTCGCCGGTAATTCCGCCGTTCACTCCCATTACCAAATCGAAATGCATTGGGCTTTTAATAAAACCTTTTTTATGAAGACGCAACGCCATGTCAATCATTGATTTATCAAAACATTCCAATTCAGGTTTAATGCCTCTTTCGATCATTCTTTCGCCAAAATATTTAATGGTATTTTCGGTATTTGTAAAAACGTCGTCGCCACCAAAATTTAAAGTTCCACAATCGAGAGTTGCCATTTCGGGATTCAACTCAGTTGGCTGTAATCTTTCGTCATTTGTCATTCCAACCGCACCTCCGGTAGAAGGTTGAATAATTACATCTGGCAATTCTGCTCTTATTGCATCCATTACCTCTTTAAATCTATCTTTATCTTGAGTTGGAGTGCCATCATCCCATCTAACATGTAGATGGATTAAACTTGCACCTGCTTGGTAAGCTGATTTAGCCTCTCGCACACACTCGTTTACAGTATATGGTATTGCAGGATTATGTTCTTTAAGCACTTCTGCTCCACAAATTGCTGCTGTAATAATCAGTTTTTCCATTGTTTAAATTTTTTATGTTAATTTTTCTTTGATAAACTTAATCTGATTTATTTGTAAATCAGATTAAATATATTTTTTTAACTCACCCAATGATTCTTCTATCATATCTACTGCATGTTGCAAGTCTTTATCGGTGTGACGATAAGCAATATATCCGTGGTGGAATGGTTGCAAAAATACGCCTCTACGAATTAGCTCTGTGTAAAATGCAGGACGAAGTTTTTTGTATAAATTCTGTGGATCTTTATTAAAAGTAATAAATGGCATTAATGGAGCTCCAGAAAGTGCAATATCCCACTCAGTTTTTTTAACAATTGCTTCTATTTTATCTCCAAAAACTTTTCCTTTTGCTTTAATTACATCAAGGATATTATCTCTTTCAAGAATTTCGATGGTTTTTAATGCAGCAATCTGTTCCAAGCTATTGGGGAAGAAAGTGGAGGATAAAAATACTTTATCCGCTAAAACTTTCATAAATCGTTCCTTACCAACCACTGCTCCAATAGGATAACCATTTGCCATAGCTTTTCCAAAAACCGATAAATCAGGGGTTACACCAAAAACTTTTTGAGCACCACCAAGGTCGAAACGGAATCCACTTCGTATTTCATCAAAAATAAGAATGGCACCGTATTTATCGGCTAATGCACGAACTCCTTCAAGAAAACCAGGAGCAGGCATTTGTACTTTTTCTGCCAATGGGTGACCAACTGGAGTAATAATAATTGCGGCTGTTTGGTCGCCATGTTTTTTCATCAAGTCTTCAAGCTCATCAAGCTTGTTATAATGAAATTCATAAATATCTTCGTAAAGTTTTTCAGGAATACCACCCTTAACTTCCACACACCAGTCGTGCCAGCCATGATAACCACAACGAATAACCTTTGTTCTATCGGTATTTGCACGAGCAACTCTAATTGCAGTTGTAGTAGCATCTGAACCTGTTTTCACAAAAACCGCCATCTCCGCACAAGGTATCAAATCAATAACTTTTTGTGCTAGTTTATTTTGAACTGGCTGTGTTAAAGAAAAACAAAAGCCTTTGTTTTGCATTTGATCAATAACCGCATTATCAATTTCTTCTTCTCTGTGTCCAATAATAATTGGTCCATATGCACAAAGCATATCGATGTATTCATTTCCGTCCACATCCGTTACTCTTCCACCTTTTGCACTATCAAAAAATATGGGATATTCACCAGGTACAAAATTATAAGGTCTTCTAATCCCTAAAACAGCACCAGGAATAACTTTTAGAGCTTCTTCATAATACTTCTCAGTAAGATCGAGTTTTAATTTTTTTGACATAATAGCCTCCAACTTTATATTTTTAATAAATTAATGATTTTAAGATTTTACAATATAATCGACAAAAATTGCTTGCGTATGAACGCTTTCCATAGGTATTTCGCCAATTTTTACAATTTCTTGGGCTTCGACAATAACAGTATCAGCTGCCATCGCCATTAAAGGGTTAAAATTTTGGGTAGTACCTTTGTAGAACAAATTACCTTCTTCGTCGGCAATACTTGCACCAACAATTGCCAAATCAGCTCTAAGTGCTTTTTCGAGCAAATAATCTTTGCCATCCAAATTTATCACCTGCTTGCCTTCCTGAGCCACTGTTCCCACACCTGTTGGAGTTAAAACGCCTCCAAGCCCCGAACCACCACAACGAATTCGCTCTGCAAGCGTTCCTTGAGGTACAAATTCAACTTCTATTTCCTTGTTGTTATACTGTTCAATGGTTGCCTTGTTGGTACCAATGTGCGAAGTGATAACTTTTTTAACCTGCTTATTGGCAATCAACATACCCAATCCTTTGTCTGCAAACGATGTATCATTACAAATAATTATCAAGTCTTTAACGCCCGACTCCACAAGTCCCTTAATTATTCCATTTGGTGAGCCTGCAGCCAAAAATCCACCAATCATTATTTGCATCCCATCTTTCACTTTCAAGATGGCTTCGTTCATTGTAATAAACTTTTTCATATCTATAATTTTTCTTTAATTTACCACCAAAATTAAATTTTGCCAAAGTTACAATAAATAGATGTAAAAACAAATATATTGGGAAAATGAAATAGAGAAAAATCACATCGATATAAATGCTATTTTTGTAAAAAAAAACCTATTGAATTTAAAAATAAAATACTATCTTTGAAAACTATTAGGCAAGTTGAAAAACAACAACCTTGTGAAACTTAACATTAAAACACCAATCGAAAAATGAAAATTAAATATATTTTATTGGTTTCAACACTTCTGCTTTTAGTTTTATTTTCATTCAACATGCCATTGTTTAAAAGCACCCATATCAGCAATTCAACCTCACATGAAATAACTATTGGATTATATCCTTTAAGTAATTTCGATTCAACACTTTTAGTATTTCTACAAAAAGAAGTTGCGAATTTTTACGGATATAAAGTCGTTATTTTAAAAGGTTCAGCATTGCCAGCAAAAGCCTACTACAAAGCTCGAAATAGATACCGCGCAGATACATTACTCGATTATTTACTCCAAAAACGGACTCAAAACATAGATTATATGGTTGGACTTACCGAAAAAGATATTTCTTGTACAAACGGAAAATATAACGATTGGGGCGTTTTTGGTTTAGGATTTATGCCCGGTAGAAGCTGTGTAATATCTTCATTTAGACTAAAACCTAGTGCTATAAACGAACAGCATTTTAACGAGCGACTTTCGAAAGTTGTCATTCATGAATTAGGTCATAATTTTGGTCTTGGCCACTGTCCAAATACAAAATGCATAATGCGTGATGCCGAAGGAACTATTAAATCGGTAGATAATGAACAAAAGGCACTTTGTGATGAGTGTAGAAAAAAACTAAAAAAATTAATGCACTAAAAAAAGAGAACCCACATGTGAGTCCTCTTTAATCAGGGATATTATGAAAAAACTAGCAAGCAATGCTTTATAATAAGATAACTAATGAAAACAACATTGCTAAAGCTGCTACGTATATCCCCCACAAGTGTAATTCTTTAATTTTCATGGTCGTTATTTTTAATGATTTGGTTTTATATTGCCAAACTTTGTGCCATCTAAAAAACTTCTTCGACTCTAAAACTACAACATCCAGATTATGTTATAATTGCAAATACAAACTCATTTCCTTTATTAAAAATCTACGTAAAGAAATTTCTAAAACGTAAAGAAGTTTTACATAAAAAAAAGAGGCTGTCGAAATCGACAGCCTCTTTCATTTATCATGGACAGTAAATTATTGTCGAACAATTTTTTTACTGACTCGCTCGCTTCCTGCTTCGATATTTAAAATATACATGCCTTTGGGCAAGCTACCAACGTTCAAATTCAATCTGGCATTCCCCTTCATTTGTCCAAAACTTTCGCAATGAATGAGTTTACCCGTTAAATCGTATATTTTTGTAACCACATTACATTTTTCTAAATTATACAATTCAATATTAAAATAATCATTGAATGGGTTTGGATAAACGTTTGTTTCGATAATCCTATTTTTTGGAGCTTCAATGGCTGTAACATTAATTTCGCCTATCCATTTGTAAATACCACCAGATGTGGCACTAACACTAAATCCGCCTGCCCATCCAGAATTTTCGTTCAAAAATTTAACACAAATATACTGCACTGTAGTATCAATCAAATTCCAGCTCAATCCATAATTTGTCGAATAGGATGAACCATATTTGCGAGATGCTTGTGCCGCTCCATCACTTCCAACCGAAAAATATCTTCCTGGAAAACCAGGCACCGCTGAAATATCGCCTTTCCAAATTGGACCCGAAGGAGTAACTAAAGTCCATGTAGTTCCGCCATCCTGAGTAAATTTTGTTTTAAATGTGCTGATTACACCAGTAGTTTGATTGTATGCTATTTGCTGAATTAAGCCGTTATTTTCATCGCTAAATGTTATTTTTTGAATATCGTTCATGCCCGTAGTTAAAACTGCCCAAGTGTGTCCTTTGTCGGTGGATTTAAAAATTCTTCCTTTGTTTGTACCAAACCAAACGGTATTTCCAATTACTTCATACATTCCAGTCCATGCCATTTCGCCACTTAGTATAGCAGGACTACCAGCTGCATCAACTGAAGTCCAATTTGCTCCACCATCGGAAGTATAAAGTATCTCAAATTTACTATTCACAGGGTCTCCTACTACAAAGCCATCATTATCGTTAAAGAAATGAACGACATCTAAAAAACTTGCAGTATTGGTAAAAGCACCTGTTGGAATTTCTTCCCAAACTGTTCCACCATCGGAAGTGTGAAAAACTTTTCCACCACCACCCGAAGTAGGATAAAGTGCAACAAATGCTTTATTTTCATCTAATGCTTGAATATGTGCAACAGAATATCCTGCTGGAGCATTGCTGATAACACCTGGAGCCCATAAAGTTCCACCGTTTACCGTTTTCGAGAACTCATTGATTGCCAGCCCACTAGTACCATCCACAACACTAATCCATGCAACATTTGGATTTGCAATGGAAATACCAACTGCACCACGATACATAGAAGCAAATCCAGTTGCTTGTTCATGCCAATCGGAGCTACCTTGCGAAGGAGTGGTAACGGTAATAAAGTTTGATTTTACTTCAATGGAAGTATCTGCATCGGTAGTTACCATTAAAGTAACCATAAAAGAACCTGCATTCTCGTATAATATTTCAGGATTTTGTTCGGTTGAAGTTTCAGGTGCACCACCTTCAAATGTCCACAACCAAGCGGTAGGAGCTCCAATAGAATGATCGGTGAAATTTATGCTTGTATTTGGAGCAGTATAGTTCGAGTTTGCAGAAAAGTTGCAAATTAATGTGCTAATAGAATCTTGAACCATTTTTACTGCGTTATAAGCGTTTATGCGTCCAGCTCCAACCATCCCTTGATGAGCCGCAACCTGAAGAGACTCAATATTATCGCAACTAAGTTTTAAAAAGTGAGTAAGTCTGTCGGGGGTTAAATTCGTATCCACCGAAAGCATTAATCCACATAAACCAGCAACAATTGGGCAAGCCATTGAAGTTCCTTGCATTTTAACATATCCACCAGTAGCACTTGAATAAGCGGTGCTGTATACACTATTATTCATAAGAACGTCAATTATTCCACCATCGTTTTGGAAGCCACCTGGAGCCACAACATCTATCCAAGTTCCAAATTCCGAAAAACTTGCTTTTTTATCGTTCCCATTTGTTGCACCAACAGCAATAACGTGATTACAAGCTGCTGGATAGCCTATATAATTTACATTGTTTTGGTCTTCATCACCTGCACCATTATTTCCAGCTGCTGCAACAATTACACAACCTTTATTATATGCATAATCGATAATTAACTGCATTGTTTCAAAATAAAGTGGTCCACCAAGGGACATACTAATAACTCGTGCTCCATTATCGGCTGCATAGTTTATGCCTTCATACATATGTGTTGCACCCGAACCTCCATCGGCATCTTTTCCTGCTTTAATAGCCATCAAGCTAATGTCATATCCAATGGAAGGATTTCCAACACCATTATCGGAAGTAGCTCCAACTAAACCTGATGTGTGCGTGCCATGCGACCAAACAGGGCTTTGAGCGGTAGCAAAAGTTGGCGGTGTAGGATCGTTGTCCCCATCGGCTAAGTCAATTGCAACTTTTACTTTTCCAACTAAATCTGGGTGATTCACAAAAATTGCATTGTCGATAACGGCAACCATAATGTTTGTATCTCCTTTTGTAATATTCCAAGCGGTATCCGCCCAAATTTTCTTTAAATGCCAATTGTTTGCTGCAGTAGTATAATTAGGATCATTTGGCTTATAGGTAATCTGAAAATAAGGAGCTTTTTCGGCATATTGAACCTGACTTTTAGTCGATAAAATCTGAATAAAATCATCGATTTTTTCAGTTTCCAAAAAATCAATTAAAAAAATTCGATCTAACACCTCGTTTTTTGAAGTGTAAAAAGGATTTTTTACCGATTTAACATTGAATAATTCGATAGTGTTGCCAAAAAAAGTTGTGTTTTTTAAATCCACAACACCATTTGACACACTAAAAGGAATAGGCTGATTCCCCTTGATTTTAAAGTATAACTTCCCGTCCTGACAATAGGGGTTAATATTTTGCCCCAATGTGATACTAATGCCAATAAACAGCATTAAAATACTAAAAATAAATGTTCTTTTTTTCATAAATTTGATTGTGTGTTTATATCTGACCGCTAATTTAATATAAAATCTTCAAAATAATTTATTGACAAAACTTTTATCTGTTATTTCTTTTTTGTTTTAAAAGATCATCGCTTATCTGAATAAACGAAAATGCGTAATTTTTCATGTCTTTAATTCGATTTTGCTGCTGTAAAAATTCATCCTTTGTACTTTTACTTGGATAGTGATACATTTTTTCGCGGCCACTGCTTTGCCAAATATAAAAATAGGAAGAATCCACAATTCCAATTTTATTGTCGGCACTAAAATAGGCATAAGGACGAGCTTTATCATTTATCAAGTCAACTCCTGGAGTGGAATTCAAATATGGAATTTTTAATAGACCCATTATCGTTGGATATATATCTGTTTGAAGGGCAAAACGATTATCTATTCGTGCCCGAATAAACGAAGGGGAGTAAAACATCAAAGGAATTTGGTGGTATGATAAAGGCATTTCGTATGTTGGATCAAAGTTTTGTCCATGGTCGGCAACAAAAACAAATATTGTGTTTGAAAACCAAGGTTCCCTGGAAGCCAAATCTAAAAACTTTTGAATCGACCAATCGGTATATTGATATATTTGATCGCTAATATCCGAAGCTTTGGGCTTAAAAGGAATACCTTTAGGAATTACAAATGGAGCATGTGTGCTAACCGTTAAAAAAGTTGCAAAAAATGGCTGTTTTATTTTTCTGGATCGAATTTCATTAATTCCGTTTTCAAACAAAAAATCATCTGCAACTCCCCATCCACTGACAATTTTTTCGGATGGATAAGAGGCTTCATCAACCACATCATCATATCCATTCGATTTTAAAAAACTTCCTAAATTATCAAAATCCTTGTTGTTTGGACAAAAAAACAAGGTTTTATAGCCCAAATTTTGAAGTTGAACTGGTAATCCATCGTATTTTTGGTTCGAGCTGGATACATTCGTCATCGGATTTCGCCCAAGCAAAGCTGGCAATGCATATAAACTCGAAAATATTCCATTATATGTGTGAATTCCAGCAGAATAAGTGTTTGGAAAAAACAGTGACTTTTGAGTTAACGAATCTATAAAAGGAGTTAACTCGGAAGTGTTGCCATAATATTCCAAACGCTCAGCACTTAAACTTTCAACAATTACCAAAACAACATTTTTATATGTAGGAAGTGTGTCAAATTCTATCTTTCGTTCAATGCTATGATGTTTTCCAGAATTTACTCCCAATTCATTCGATGCAATTAAGTATGCTGTATCCAAATCCATTAACGAAATTTTATCGTCCTTAAAGCTAAAAATAAATGTAAAAACAGGATTTAAACCCATCTGATTTAAAAATGAATTATCACAATAATATGCATTTTTAACTCCTATTGGCATGTAGTTTAAGTTTATTTGACCGCGAATGCTAAAAAACATAATTATTGGAAGGATTATTCCAAGTACTATTTTTTGTATTATACGCTTTTTAACAGGAACATTACCAATGGATTGAATTGCTTTTTTAGTAATTGCAGACAGGCATTTATACCATGCAAAAACCATCGCTAATCCAACTAAAAAATAAAAAACATAACAAAAATTTGTAAAAACAGCTTTTAGCATCAGTAAAGGAGTATCATTCCAACTTAAAATGGTAATGGTTACTCTAGTATTATAAAATTGAAAAAAAGGAATATCTGCGGCAGCAATTATAAAACAGAAACTACTTAACGCAAAAATCCAATATTTAGAAAATAGCAACATCCATTTTTCAATTTTATGGGAAATAAAACCCACTAACAAAAGAAGTATTGGAATTGCCATAATATAATGGATAATCACATTATCGTATCGAAAACCCACAAAAACAGACTCTATAATAGTTGAAAAATCTTCGTGTTTCCATAAGTTGATGTGCATTAAAAACAACACCATTCGAAACAAAAATAATATCAACATAAAACAAGCGTATGTTTTTAATAAAAACGAAATAAAAAGAGGAACTTTTAGTTTTTTCATGCTTCGAATTAAGCGACAAATTTAACCAAATTATAAAGAAATAAGGCTAAGTTCTAATTACAATCAGAATTAAATTTGGGTTACAACCTTATTTTGATATTTAGTACCTGCAAGAAAGCGATGTGTTTGATAAGAAAACGTCAAATTAAAAAATCAAACACATATTTAATTGTATGTAAATGTAAACAAAACAGAGAAAACAAATCACAACTTCTTCCAATTGACATACAATTTTTTATAATTTTGCAACTTATTAAAATCCCAAGCGATGAGCGAAAATAATATCGAAGCAAACGAGAAAAAGAGCTTAAATTTTATCGAAGAGATAATTGAGCAAGATATTTCTAATAATAAAAACAGTCAACGAGTTCATACTAGATTTCCGCCTGAACCAAATGGATATCTGCATATTGGTCATGCTAAATCAATTTGTTTAAATTTTGGATTAGCAAAAAAATATAATGGAAAATGCAATTTACGTTTTGATGACACAAACCCAGTTAAGGAGGATGTAGAATATGTTGATTCGATTAAGGAAGATATAGAATGGCTTGGTTTTAAATGGGATGGCGAATATTATGCTTCTGATTATTTTGACCAGTTATATCTTTGGGCTGTTGAATTAGTAAAAAAAGAATTAGCATACGTGGATGATTCTTCGCAAGAAGAAATTAGTAAAAACCGAGGAGTACCAAATAAACCTGGTACCGAAAGTTTATATCGCAATCGCAGCGTGGAAGAAAATTTACGACTTTTTAAAGGAATGAAAAATGGCGATTTTCCAGATGGAAGTAGAGTATTAAGAGCTAAAATAGACATGGCTTCACCAAACATGCACATGCGCGATCCAATTCTATATCGAATTTTACATTCTAATCATCATCGAACAGGCAACAAATGGTGTATTTATCCAATGTACGACTACGCTCACGGACAATCAGATTCAATTGAAGGCATAACCCACTCTGTTTGCACACTCGAATTTGAAGTTCATCGTCCCCTTTATGATTGGTTTTGTAAAACTCTCGAAATTCATCATCCTCAACAAATTGAATTTGCACGTTTAAACTTGTCGTACACCATAATGAGCAAACGAAAACTGCTTCAACTCGTTCAGGAAAAGCAGGTTATGGGTTGGGACGACCCTCGAATGCCAACTATATGCGGAATTAGACGCAGAGGTTATACTCCAGAAGCCATTCGTAATTTTGCCGAAACAATTGGTATTGCAAAACGCAACAACGTGATTGACCTGTCGCTTATGGAATTTTGTGTTCGCGAAGATTTGAATAAAATCGCAAACCGAACTATGGCAGTATTAAATCCAATTAAACTAATCATTGATAATTACCCCGAAAATACCCAAGAAGAATTAGAAGCGGTTAACAATCCCGAAAATGAACTTGCAGGCAAACGAAAAATAATGTTCTCGAAAGAACTTTGGATTGAACGAGACGATTTTATGGAAATTCCGTCTAAAAATTATTTCCGTCTTTATCCTGGTGGTGAAGTTCGTTTGAAATACGCATATTTTGTAAAATGCGAATCCATTATTAAGGATAATGAAGGAAATATTATCGAAATTCATTGTACCTACGACCCAGAAACAAAAAGCGGAAGTGGAGTCATTCAACGTAAAGTTAAAGGAACGATTCATTGGATTTCGGCAAATCATTGTCGAAAAGCCGAAATTAGACTTTTCGACCGCTTGTTTAATGTAACCGAGCCCGATGAAGCAGAAGAAGGAAAAACCTTTTTGGATAACATTAATAAAGAATCCCTTAGCGTAATTAATGGGTACATCGAACCAACATTATTAGATGATTCCGTTTTGACAAAATATCAGTTCGAACGTCTTGGATATTTTTGTATTGACAAAGATTCTACTGCCGAAAAACTAGTTTTCAACCGTACGGTTACTTTAAAAGATAGTTGGAATAAAATACAGAAATAATATTTCATAGAATTTGACTTCTTAAAATATTTTATACCTTTGTGTATAATACAAGCTTGTATAATACAACCTTGTCTAATCAAATTCACATAGGTATATGAGCATTTCACCTTTTATTTATGGCAATACTGTGAGCGTAAATTCATTTACAAACAGAGAAAAAGAGCTTGAAAAACTGAAAAGCAATTTATTAAATGGGATAAATACCATGATTATTTCACCAAGGAGATGGGGAAAATCATCCTTAGTTGAAAAAACAATTTTGGATATCAATAATATGGAAAGCTCACACCGTACTGTTCTGATTGACCTTTTTTCAGTTAAGAGTGAAGAAACGTATGGCAACGACAAAAAAATGTAAGCTACTGTCTTTTTGGAAGTAAACGACACATGATGTCAGATATTTTCAACAATCCATCGAAACCATTTTATCGTTTTGGAGATATTATTCATTTGCAAAAAATTGAAACAAATCGTTGGATAGATTTTATTTGCACTAGCTTTTCGAAAACAGGAAAATCTATCGATAAAAAAGTTGCTGAAAAAATTGCTACTACCATGAAAAACCATTCTTGGTATGTTCAACAATTATCCCATTATACATGGAATTTAACGCAGAAAAATGCCGAGTTAGAAGATGTTTACATTGCTCTAATTGAATTAATCAACGCAAATACACCTTTATATCAAAACGAAGTCGAAAACATGAGCGATACCCAAGTGAATTTTTTAAAATCGGTAATTAATAAAGAAACTCAGTTTACAAGCACAGCCGTCATGCAAAAATATCGTTTAGGCACTCCGCGTAATGTATTGCGTAATAAATCAGTATTAATAAACAAAGATGTAATTCATTTAAATAATGAAATTTATGAGTTTTTAGACCCTGCCTTTGAAATATGGTTTAAAAAGCAATATTTCAATAACAAAATTGAAATTTTATAAAATGATAAATTTAATAGCATAAAACCATGGTATAATAAACAGGTGTTTTATGCCTTTTTGCATGATACAGTATTGTATTATACAAGCTTGTATAATACAACTTTGTCTAATCAAATTCACATAGACATATGAGTGTTTAAATTTAAATTATCCACTTTTTAAAACAAAAAATGGTTGTTTTTAGAGTCAACCATTTTTTGTTATTGAACCAAAGATTTTTTAAATACAATCCCATTTTGCCCTTTACTTCAATTTTTAGTACTTTTGTCGTTCAAAATTATTTTATAATCGCAATTACCATGGAATACAATTTTCTCGAAATAGAACAAAGGTGGCAACAATACTGGAAAGATAACAAAACCTTTAAAGCAGAAACCCAATCTGATAAACCCAAGTATTATGTTCTCGACATGTTTCCATATCCTTCGGGTGCTGGCTTACACGTAGGACATCCGCTTGGCTATATTGCTTCCGATATTTATTCGAGATATAAAAGACTTCTAGGTTTTAATGTACTTCATCCCATGGGCTACGATGCGTATGGTTTACCAGCTGAACAATATGCCATTCAAACTGGTCAGCATCCTGCAATAACCACCGAGCAAAATATTAAACGATATCGCGAACAACTGGATAAAATGGGATTTTCGTTCGATTGGGATAGAGAAATTCGGACTTGTAATCCCGATTATTATAAATGGACTCAGTGGACTTTTATTCAACTTTTTAATCATTGGTACAACAAATCGAGCGATAAAGCCGAACCAATTTCCGAATTAGTTAACCATTTTAAGCAAAATGGAAATTCCAATATTTCTGCTGCATGTGCAGAAATTCCAATATTTTCGGCTGAAAAATGGAATTCAATGAGCGAAAAGGAGCAACAAAAAATTCTGATGAATTATCGCCTTGCATACCTTTCGGATACCATGGTAAATTGGTGTCCTCAATTGGGAACAGTTTTAGCCAATGATGAAGTAGTTAACGGACTATCGGTTCGTGGAGGATATCCAGTTGAGCGCAAACTAATGAAACAATGGTCGTTACGAATAACCGCATACGCTCAACGCTTAATTGAAGGTTTAGAAAAAATTGATTGGTCGGATTCGATAAAAGACATACAACGCAACTGGATTGGTCGCAGCGAAGGTGCTTCGATAGCTTTTTCGTTAGCCGATAATTCGGATATTGTAGAAGTATTCACAACTCGTCCCGATACAATTTTTGGTGTTAGTTTTATGGTACTTTGTCCCGAACATGATTTAATAGTTAAAATTACCACTCCCGAACAAATGGATGATGTAAAAAAATACATCACTTGGGCTAAAAACCGTTCGGAACGCGAAAGACAAACAGAAGTTAAAAATGTAAGTGGAGTTTTTACTGGAGCTTACGTAAAACATCCATTTACGTCTGAAAATATTCCCATTTGGATTTCGGAATACGTTCTTTCAGGATATGGAACTGGAGCCATTATGGCTGTTCCTGCACATGATAGCCGCGATTTTGGGTTTGCCCGTCATTTTAATTTGCCTATCCTTCAAGTAATTTCTAAGTTGGGCGAAACAATCACTCCAACTTCAGAATGGGATGAATCTTACGATTCCAAAGATGGAATTTGCATAAATTCTTCATTTATTAACAAAATGACTGTAAAAGAAGGATCCTCGGAAGTAATTCGACGGGTAGAAGATTTAAAAATAGGCAAAGGAACCATTAATTACCGATTACGGGATGCTATTTTCAGTCGTCAACGTTACTGGGGCGAGCCATTTCCTGTGTATTACAAAGATGGCATGCCTTATATGCTCGACGAATCGAAATTACCACTTGAATTGCCTGAAGTGGATAAATATTTACCCACCGAACAAGGCGAGCCACCTCTTGCTCGTGCTAAAAACTGGATTACTGCCGAAGGTTATCCGCTCGAAACCAACACCATGCCTGGATTTGCAGGATCAAGTGCTTATTATTTAAGGTATATGGATCCTAGAAATGACAAAATGTGCTTTTCTAAAGAGGCAAATGCATACTGGCAAAATGTCGATTTATATATTGGAGGGGCCGAGCATGCTACAGGACATTTGATTTATTCGAGATTTTGGAATAAATTTTTATTCGATTTAGGCATGTGTGCAAAAGACGAACCATTCCAAAAACTAATTAACCAAGGAATGATTCAAGGCAGGTCGAATTTTGTGTATCGAGTAAACCTCGAAAAAATGTCAGAACATATTCTGTGGGATTATTTAAAGGACAAAAAAACAGGATATACATTCGTTCGTAATTATCGCGATGAAACCCGAAAATTCGACTTTTATAGCGATGATGCTAAATTAATTATTGAGATTAAACCCCAGCACTCACTCGAAAAAGTAGCAGAAAAATATGAAGTATATTGTAAAAATAAAAACGTAAAACTATTATTAATTCCAATAGTTGATTTTATCGAATTCGAGAATGTATTAAATAGAATTTCTCGTGTTTTAAAAGGAGAAAAGCTTCCAGCTTTTGTCGAAAAAAATGGACTTGAACAAATTCCAGTTTTTGTAACTAAAAACTTCCCTGGTCGTGAACATTTCTCCGATCCAATTCATGTGGATGTTAACATTGTTGAAAACGATATTTTGGATATTGAAGCCTTTAAAAAATGGCGATCTGAATTTTCCAATGCAAAATTAATTTTAGAAAACGATAAATACGTTTGCGGATGGGAAGTCGAAAAAATGTCTAAATCCATGTATAATGTCCAAAATCCAGACGACTTGGTAATAAAATACGGTGCCGACACCCTTCGCATGTACGAAATGTTTTTGGGACCTTTAGAGCAATCTAAGCCTTGGGATACAAAAGGCATTGAAGGCGTTTATCGATTTTTACGAAAATTTTGGCGATTATTTATCGATGGCGATAATGGCTTTGTAGTTTCGGAAAACGAACCAATCAATGAAGAACTTAAATCCTTGCATAAAACCATAAAAAAAGTAAAAGAGGATAACGAACGATTTTCGTTTAACACTGCTATAAGTGCCTTTATGATATGTGTGAACGAATTGGGCGAGTTAAAATGTAATAAACGACAAATATTAGAACCATTGGTTGTTTTAATTTCGCCTTATGCTCCACATATAGCCGAAGAATTATGGGAAAAACTTGGAAAAAATCATTCGGTTTCGTTTGCAACTTTTCCACAGTATAATGACAAATATTTAGTAGAAAGTTCTTTTAACTATCCAGTTTCGTTTAACGGTAAAATGCGTTTTGTTTTATCTTTACCTGCAGACATGACTATCCCCGAAATTGAAAAAATTGCTTTAAATGCTCCCGAATCTGAAAAATGGTTAGAGGGTAAAACTCCTAAAAAAGTAATTATTGTTCCAAAAAAGATTATCAATATTGTTATTTAAAAAATCAAACGTCCTTGTCGGTGATTCGCCGAGGCGAACCGCCAAGGGCATTTGCCGAACAACGTTTACAAATCCATATTTATGGACAAATCCTTTACCACAGAAAAAGCATTTTTTTTATTCATAGTCTTTGATTTACTTCAAAGACAGTAATAGTAACAATTAGCGGTGTTTTTACCATTAAAAATGTCCATTAAGCCACATTTTGGCTTTGGCATAGTTTTAGCTCTAAATCTGGCTTGTTCATAAAATTCCACAGCCATGAAAAAATTAATTATACTTATCAGCTTTTCTTTATTTGTTACATTTGGCTCTGCACAAAGCCTTCGTAAAATTCAAAACAAAGCATTCGATCGAGGCGAAAAATTCGTATTTCGTGTTTATTACGATTCCTTTTTAACTGGCAAAGTTACTGCTGGTGAGGCATCTGTTGAAATAAAAAAAGAGACAAAAATTATTGGAGGAAGACCAACATACCATGTAGAAGGAATTGGAAAATCAAAAGGAGCCTTTAATCTTTTTTTTAAAGTTAACGACCGATTCGAGACATTTATCGATGAAGAAGCCCTGATTCCATGGTTATTTATCCGCCGCACCCACGAAGGAAGCTACATAATGGAAGATGATGTTACATTTGATCATTATAAAAATATTGCAATCAGTCGAAAAACAAAAAAATCGGTTCCCGACAATGTTCAAGATATTATATCCTCTTTTTACTGGGCTCGAACAATCGATATTTCAAAAGCAAAATATGGCGACGAATTTCCTTTCAATTTTTATATTGATGATTCAACCTATACTTCAAAAATTGTTTATTTAGGAAAAGAAGAAATAAAAATTTCGAGTGGAACTTATAAAGCCATAAAAATTAAACCTATGGTAATTACTGGAAATAATTTTGACGAACAATTTCCAATGGTAATTTGGGTTAGCGACGACGAAAATAGAATTCCATTACTTGGAAAATCCGAAATCCTTGTTGGAAGTGTTAAAATGGAATTGATTAGCTACTCTGGACTTCGAAATTCAAATTTAGCAAAACTCAAGTAGATTTTTTTAAAGCACACCCAATAATGTATGTGTTATTTTAAAAACAATCAGTCCTTGGGACAAAAATATAATTATATTTTAAAAATAATTATTTCATTTCACTGCTCAAAATCTGTTTTTGTCTTCACTTTTAGCAAGCCACAGATAGCCGTGTGTGTCTTTTTTTATTCTTTCAACCAATTTAATGCTTCTTCTCTTATGCCATTATACCAATCCACTTCATTGGCTGTCGAGTTTGCCAATTGATTTGAACGCTCAAAAAATCGTTGAATATGTCTTGGTTCAGGGATATAACTTGCATTGTATGAGTCCTCAACCATTTTAATAAAAATACTCAATGGCAATGGAACAATAGTCGATGTTCCTCCATAATATTGAATGTTCATTTTGTGCAAGGCATAAAAATGTGCTTTGCAAGCGTCATTTATATTTGGAGCGATAAATAAGCAATATGCAGGTTTTTCAGTTTCTCTTTTATATTTAGCAAGGTGTCTTGTAACTGGTTCTCCTTCTGTTTCGTATTGTCTTTGACCGCTTTGCATTGTCACTTCAACAGTTAAACCAAAATCTCCATAATCGCAAACAATGTCAGCCATATTGCCCTGTGCTGTTGACATTGGATGTCCAAAGTCATCAAATTTTAGATTCGCTTTAATGTTTCCACCGTCCAACATTGTCATTGCTCGCCAAGTGTTCCACTCTAACATTAGCGGCGTGTCGTAAAGAGACTTGCCAAGTATCTGGTCAAAGGTTGTGTTTATTTCCTCAAATTGTCGGTAGTACTTTATTGCAGCAACTTGTTCTGTAATTATCTGTTCTTTTCTAACCTCTAATTCGTCAGCAAATATGGTTTTGAGTTCAAGTAATGTTGCAGTTGCAGATATTTGAATTTGTGGAAATTCTGTTCTTATTCTTTGTTCAAGTAATTCCCTGTTGTCTGTTAATAATGTTGGAATTTGAGGATTACCAAAATATGTAACATATTGTCCCTCATTGTCAATGAAGCAGGGTACTCTATCAGTATTTTGCAAAAAGAAATCAACCTCTTGAATTTTTTCAGGAACAATTGAAATAGATTTGCCTAAATGTGAAATATTTACCAATCCTGTTGCCCTTAAATATCGGAAACAAGCATCAGCATAGTCTCGCATATTGCTTGCTTTTGTGCTAAGAAATTTTACAATCGAAGCATCATTTGTTTCTCTTGTTCGTGTGTTTCCTGAAATTATATCAGCACTATAAATATCTCTTAGTTCACTTTCCAAATATTCAGCACGAAATCGCTTGTAGTTTCCCACATTCTGTGCTTTTGCGATTCTGAACTGGTAAATTTTTTCAACTATTGTACCAAATTTTCTGTAGTCAACTAACTGCAATCCAAAAATCATCAACTCATCAAATTTCAACGAACCGAAGTGTCTAACAAGACGGAATAGTTCAAGATATGGCTTTACCCAAAATTCAGCCGAATTTTCAGTTGGTTTGTGGTAAGGCGAAGGAACCTGAAACTTGAGCAACTGCCTTAAAAATATTTCCTCTTTTCTTCTTGAGTTTACTAACTCTTCACCTGCTGGAGTTAGTTGGATTGTAGGGGACAGAACAACGAAACCAAGTGCTTTTGGTGCACGATTTATTCTGTCTCTTGCACTAAATGCAGGGTCATTTGCACCCTCGCCATTGAAAAAGTTTTCCTCT